>CAYTYG010000074.1:0-9710 GCA_964441515.1 uncultured Treponema sp. | reverse complement strand
AGGATGATCTTGGCGCCGGAAAAGGAGATGTCCCGGATGATGCACTTGCGGGGCACGCCCTGGATGAACACGAAGGTATCCTTCGACTGTAGCCCCATGCGGCGCATGGAGTCCGCGGAGAGCAGGATGCGCTCGTCCTTGCGGCGGGAGGAATTGACGTTCGCCTCCAGGAGCCGCCCCAGGATCTCGATGAGGTCGTCCGGCGGACGCTGGGTGTACTGGATGCTGATGAACTGCAGGTCCCCGTTGGACTGCGCGTAGGGGGAGAATCCGGTCACCTTTCCGGCCACGAAAAAGGCCAGGGGATCGGCCTTGTCCGTGAAGCGGAAGGAGAACCTCAGGCTGACCATGTTGTTGGCCCGCTTGATCCGCTCGCCCAGGGCGCTCTTGGCGCTGGCGAGCACCTTGGCCCCGGAAAAGGACGTGGAATAGATGACGCAGGGCCACTGTTCGCCCACGCACTTCAGGCAGACGTGCTGGGGCTGAAGGGCCGTCGTCTTGATGACTTCCTTGGTGAAGGTGACGTCGATGGTCTTGAACGTCTCGTAGTATTTTGAGATCTGCTGGCTGGTGGTGATGGCCATACGAATTTTACTATAGGGTATCGGGGGGCGGACGGTCAACGTCAGCCCGGATGCACGGGCTGATCCGGCCCTCCGGGGCCGTCACTCCTTCCAGGGGAAGATCATGCCCTTCAAGGTGCGCTTTCCTACCAGCTCCCTTTCCTCCTCCAGAAGCTCGTCCCAGGGGATTTTCCCCCGGGGAGAATCCGGATTCGCTTCCAGCCAGTCGTACTTCTTTAAAATAAGCTTCAAGGCGACGACCCTCCCCAGGGCTATCCCCGAGGGTCCGGGCATCAGGAAGGCGGCCAGGACGGACAGTATGAGGCCGGCCGCCGAGTAGAGATACAGGAGGGCCGAAAAGGCAAGGTTGTCCGCCATCAGGAGGAAGCACTTGCGTATCGCGGCTTTCCAGGAACCGGGCAGGAAGGCTCGGACGGCCGGGAACCACTGCAAAGCCAGCTGCAGGGCCAGGAAACACCAGAATAGGGTTCCGAAGGCGAACCACGAGAGCATCGTTCCCCCGGAAAGGTAGAAGGGGGCCGCCAGGAGGAAGAGCCCCGCGGGGAGAGCCTGGGCGACGCCGTAGAAAAGTCCCGCGGGCCCCTGGGCCTTGAGCGCCGCCCGGAAGGCGGAGAAGCGGATGTCCCGGTACTCCGCCGCGTCCCGGAGCACCGCCGCGCAGACGGCGGAATAGGCGTGATAGCAGATCAAGCCCAGGATCATCCATGCCGCCGTCCCGGGAAGCCCCAGCGACAACGGAATCAGGGTGAGTATCCCCAGGAGGGCCAGAAAGCCCAGGTTGAGGACGACGAGTCCCCAGAGATGGTCCCAGCCGTCGAAGAAGGCCTTTTTGATGAAGAAACCTGTCATATTCAACGGTTTACCGCATCCTTGACAAAGTAACAAGCCCGCACCTATGCTCCGCGTATGCCGTTTTTTTGAGGACGGTCATCCAATACCCACAGAGGTACGCCCATGGAGGACCAGTACCGTTTTCCGCTCGAGAACTACATGTCGAAGGATCGGTTCGAGCGGATCGAACGGTTCGCGCGCGACAAGGAAACCCCTTGCCTCATCATCGATCTGGATGTGATCAAGCAAAAGTATGAACAACTCCGCGCCCTCCTGCCCTACGCGGATGTCTATTACGCCGTCAAGGCCAACCCCATGGACGAAGTCGTATCCACCCTTCGGGACCTGGGGTCCAGCTTCGACGTGGCCACCCGGTACGAGCTGGACCAGCTCCTGAGGCTGGGGGTCGAACCGGAACGGATGAGCTTCGGGAATACGATAAAAAAAGCCAAGGATGTCGCCTACTTCTACGAGAAGGGCGTCCGGATGTTCGCCACGGATTCCGCCACGGACGTGGAGAACATAGCCCGCTGGGCCCCGGGATCCCGGGTCTATTTCCGAATCCTGACGGAGGGCTCGGGGGCGGACTGGCCCCTGTCCCGGAAATTCGGGTGCCACGCGGACGAAACCCGCCGGCTGATACTCAAAGCCAAGGACCTGGGGCTGGAGCCCTACGGCATATCGTTCCACGTGGGCAGCCAGCAGAGGGACATTGGCCAGTGGTCCACCGCCCTCACGACGACGGCCAGCATCTTCGCCTGGGCCCGGGACGAGCATAAAATACAGCTCGGGATGATCAACATGGGCGGGGGTTTCCCCTCGAGCTACGTCGAACCAACGAACAGCATGGAGGCCTACGCGGGGGATATAAAAAGCTTCCTCGTGAACAATTTCGACGGGGAGATCCCCCGGATCGTCATCGAACCCGGCCGCTCCATGGCGGGGGATTCCGGGGTGATCGTGACGGAGATCATCAACATCGCCCGGAAGTCCCTGCACGACCTCTACCCCTGGGTTTTCCTGGACATTGGGAAGTTCGGGGGGCTCATCGAGACCCTGGACGAGGCCATCAAGTACCCCATCTGCTTCCAGGGATCGGGCAAGCAGGTGGACGTCGTGCTGGCGGGCCCCACCTGCGACTCCATGGATATACTGTACGAAAAATCGACCTACATGATGCCCACGAGCGCGCGCATCGGCGACCGGGTCTACATCCTTACGACGGGCGCGTACACCCAGAGCTACAGCTCCGTCTACTTCAACGGTTTTCCGCCCCTGACGGCGTACGTCCTGGAATGAGCCTTGGCGGCGAAAGCCGCCGTCAAGGCGAAGAACCCGCTTCGTCTAGTTCTATCGAGGGCTTCGGCGGTGCTTAACAGACTGCTGACAACCTGCCTACGCAGGTTGTCAGCAGCTTATTATTTCCGCCCGGTCGGATCATAGCCGGGTTTCCTCGCGCACGAGGACGCCGGGGTACCCGAGGTCGGCCAGCCTGCGCAGGAGAGTATCCTTTTCCGAGGCGGGCACGTCCGCCAGGACCACGCGGGTGTAGCCGCCCTCCCTCTCCAGGGAGGGTTTCATCCCGGAGAGTCGCAGCCGGTCCGCGGTCCGCCCCGCGTTGGAGGGGTCCCGGTACGAGGCCACCTGGATGCGGACGGTCGGGACGGAGGCCGGCTTCGCGGTTTCTCCGCCTCCGGGGACCGCGGCGGGGCGCGCGGGACTTCCTCCCGCCGGCGGCGGGACGATCCTAAGGCTTACCCGGGCGGTCCCGGGCTCGATCATGCCGAGCCGGCGGGCGGCCGCCTCGGACAGGTCCAGGATCCGGCCCCGGGCAAAGGGGCCCCGGTCGTTTATCCGGACCGTCACCTCCCGTCCGTTTTCCAGGTTGCGCACGAGAAGGACGGTTCCGAAGGGTAGCGTCCGGTGGGCGGCGGTAAGGCTTTCCTTGTCGAAGACCTCCCCGTTGGCCGTGCGGCGCCCGTGGAACCCGGGGCCGTACCAGGAAGCCTCCCCCGTTTCCGGCTCGGAGGCGTTGGCGGACAAGGAGAGGAGAAGAAGGCCCAGGAGGGCCGCCGTGATTCTGCGCCGATACATCCTGCTTTCAGTATCGGCGCGGGTAGCCTAGGACATCAGGGCCTTCGCGGCCGCGTATATCTCCGAATACAGGGCGTCCACGTCCTCGGCCTCCACGCTGGAGAAGGCCACGCGCAGCCACTTGTCCTGCATGGAGATGACGCCGATACCCTTCTCGTCCAGAAGCTTTTTCCGGAGATCCTCGGCGGAGATTCCGCTGCACTCGAAGCTCATGAAGTACCCGGAGTTGAACGGAAGAGCCTTGATGCAGGAAGGGGCGGGGGTCTTCCGGATGAACTCCCTCACCCTGCGGTACCGCTCCGCCAGGATCGCCCTATACTTCGCCTTCTGGTCCTCGTAGCCCGGGGAGCCCAAGACCTTGAGCAGGATATGCTGGGTGGGCGCCGGGGAGCTGGAGACCGAGGAGCGCACCAGGCCCATGAGCTTGCGGACCAGGGCGTCGTACTGCTCCTCCCTCATACCGGGGGAGCCCAGGGTGATGAAGCCGGCGCGGAAGCCCCAGACGTAGTCCTCCTTGGTCTGCCCGTCCACCTTGGCCGCCAGGATACGGGGGTTCCGGGCCGCGAGCCTGGCGAACATGGATTCCTTGAGGGACCCTTCCTCGTACTGGAGGCCGAAGTACGCGTCGTCGAGGATCACCAGGATGTCGATCCCCGCCGCCGCCACCCTCTCCAGGGCGGCCGTGAAGGCGTCCGCTTCCCGGGTCGTCGGGGAGTACCCCGAGGGGTTGTTCGGGAAGTTGAGGACGGTGGCGACCTTGCCCTTCGCCTTGCCCTCGGAGGCCAGGGTCTTTTCGAAGCCCTCCAGGTTGAATCCGCCCTCCGGTGTGAAGGTCGGGTAGGTCACGATGCGGGCGCCCTTTCGCTCCTCCAGGATGAGGCGGTAGTTGGGCCAGAACATCTCCGGCAGGACCACGACGTCCTCCGGGTCCAGGAATAGGTCCGAGAGCACGGATATGCCCGCCGTGAGGCCGGGGACGACGACGGGCAGCGAGATGGGCGTGTCGCCGAGGGAGGGGTTCTTGCGGCGCATCTCCTCCCGCCAGCGCTTGCGGAGGGCGGGGAGCCCCGCCGTGGGCGCGTAGGCCACAGCTTCTACGGTACTGAGCCCCGGAAGGTTCTCGCGGATGGCGTCCAGGATCATGGGCTCGCCCCGGACGTAGGACATGCCTATGGTCGCGTTGAAGCGCTTGGCCTTTTCCTTCGCTTCCGCGGACTGGGAGATGATGCCCTTGGGGAAATACATCCGTTTACCCAGGTTCGAAAGCAGGCGGGCGGCGGAGGTTCCCGCCAGGACCTTGTTCAATTCTTCCGCGAGGGGATTCATGATGGGGCCTCCTGTCCGGTCGGATCAGGATTAGACCGTACCAAAGCGATACCGGGCTGTCAACCGTGAGATACGTATCGGTCCTTCCCGGTTCCCGGGATTCGGAAAGCCCGTCAAAGCCCCTATCCCTTGACATGGATTCATTCAATGTTGAATATATAGTTAGTGCTAGAGAGCCATTTTTTTGGAGGAATTTTATCATGAGGAAGACCCTATCCGTCGCCCTGGTGCTTGCCGCAGCGCTTGCGGGCGCGGCGTACGCCCAGAGCCCCAAGGACGGATTCTACTTCGCGGAGGAAGCGGCGTTCGCCCGGGACGGCTGGAAGCACCAGGCCATCCTGGAGGTCAAGGGCGGGAAGATCGTTTCCGCGAAGTACAACGCCGTCAACGTCCTGGGCATGCCGGACAAGAAGACCGCCGCCAAGGAGGGCAAGTACGTCATGAAGGCCAAGCTCGGGGAGTGGGACGTCCAGTCCGCCCGGGTCGAGGCGGAACTCGTGAAGCTCGGGGACCCGTCGAAGATCAAGGTCAAGCCGAACGGCACCACGGACGCTGTATCCGGCGCGTCCATCATCGTGAAGAACTTCCTGGACCTGGTGCCCAAGGCCCTGGCCGCGGGCCCCGTTGCGAAGGGGTCGTACGGGAAGGACGGCTGGTTCTTCGCCAAGGCCGCCTCTCCGGACTCGACCGGCTACTTCCCCACCGCCCTCGTCACGATCGTGAACGGAAGCATCGTGAGCGCCGTGTCGGACGCGATTCCCAAGAAGGGGGGGCCCACGAAATACGTAGCGGCCATCTCGGGAAAGTACGTGATGAAGGCCAAGCAGGGCGAGTGGCACATCCAGGCAGACCGGATGGCCAAGTCCCTGGTGAAGGCCCAGAACCCCGGCAAGATCGCGCTGAAGAGCAACGGGACCACGGACGCCGTATCCGGGGTGTCCGTCATCGTGGGCGACTTCCTCAAGGTCGCGGCCGAGGCTCTGAAGGGCGCGAAGTAGACCCGCGGCCCGCGGTAAAACCACGATAAAAAGGCCCGGGGCATCTCCGGGCCTTTTTTTACTTCCCCGGCGCCGCGTTGAATAGGCTAAGACCAAAGGTCGGTTCCTCCGAAAATTTAACCGGGGGCCGTAGCATCGGTTCCCCGGCGGGCGGCCGGCTTGCCCGGCATTCCGCCACACGCCCAAGGAGGACTTGAATGAAGCAATTCGCCATTCGGGGCATAAGCCAGGCGCCTTCGGTCCTGGAGCTGATCAACGAGATCGAGAACGGATACCTCGTACGGATCGTCCACAACCATGCGGACTGGGAGGACGTCCGGGAGGAGTTCATGACCAAGGAGCTCTTCGACACCTGCATACGCACGGGATACATAGCCGAGCTCTCCGCTTGATCCCCCGCGTCCCGGGGGAACCGGCCCCGGGACGCCGACCCCTCATCCAACCTCGCTCCCCTCTGCTTTCGAGGAACCTCCGTATAAGCTTCCCCTTTCCCCGCCCCGGATGGTATTCTCCTTGCCAGAAGCGTGACGAGGAGGCTTCCCCATGGCCGCGAACGTTCCCGTGGTACGCTCCAAGAACTTCCTCCGCAGACTCGAGGAACTCTACGGAAAACCCTCGGCCGCCGGACAGGCGCGGCGCTGCGAAGCCCTCGCGGAGAAGGCCCGGGCGGCTTTCGGGGGCGAACCTAGATTCTTCTCCTCCCCGGGCAGGACGGAGCTGGGGGGCAACCATACGGACCACAACCGCGGGAGGGTTCTCTGCGCTGCGGTCACCCTGGACGCTCTTGCGGCGGTCGTTCCGTCGGAGGGAAAGGACGTGGAAGTATGGTCCGAGGGCTGGGACAGCCCCTTCCGGGTGGATTTCTCGTCCCTCCTGCCGGTGGAGGCGGAGCGCGGCACCACGGAAGCCCTCATCCGCGGCGTGGCCGAGGGTTTCAAGGAGGCGGGGCATGCCGTGGGGGGGTTCCGGGCCGTCGTCGATTCCCGTGTCCTGCCGGGGTCCGGTCTTTCCAGTTCCGCGGCCATGGAGGTTCTTTTCGGAACCATACTCTCGGAGCTCTACAACGAGGGGGCCGTTCCCGCCCTCGAGATCGCCCGGATCGGTCAGAAAGCAGAAAACCGCCACTTCGGCAAGCCCTGCGGCCTCATGGACCAGACGGCGTCCGCGGCGGGAGGAGTCCTGGTCATAGACTTCTGCGACCCCGAAAAGCCCCGGCTCCGGCGGTTGAAGGCGGATTTCGAGAAGCTTGGCTACGTCCTAGCCGTCATCACCCCGGGCGGAGACCACGCGGACCTCACGGAGGACTACGCGGACATACCCCGGGAGATGAGGGCCGCCGCCTCGGTCTTCGGGAAGGACACACTGCGGGGGCTGGAGAGGGACCTTTTCCTACGGAAGCTCCCGGAAGTCCGGGCCGCCGCGGGGGACCGGGCCGCCCTGCGCGTCCTCCACTTCCTGGACGAGGACGAACGCGTCCTCTCCATGGCCAAGGCCCTGGAGGGCCGGCGTGCGAAGCGCTACCTCAAGCTCGTCCGGAAGTCCGGGCTCTCGTCCTGGCGCTTGCTCCAGAACATTTCCCCCCCGGGGGATCCCCGAAGACAGAGCCTGGCCCTGGCCCTGGCGCTGACGGAGTCCTTCCTGGGAAAGCGGGGCGCCTGCCGGGTCCACGGCGGGGGGTTCGCGGGGACGATGCAGGCCTACGTCCCCCTGGAAAGGCTCAAGGGCTACCGGGAATACATGGAGCGCCTCTTCGGACCGGGGTGCGTCGTCCCCCTCCGGGTTCGGAACGAGGGAGCCTGCGAGGTGAAGGCGGCCGTATCGTGACGGCGGGAAAAGCCGGATAGGCCGGCCCGCGGCGGGCCTCGGTTGCGTTCCATTCCCGGGAAGTTCACCAGGGTGTTGAAAATGTGTCTACACACATTTTCAACACCCTGTTAAAGTAAGGCTTCTACGCAAGCCGCCCGCCCTCCTCAGGCGGGCTGCGGAAAGGGGTTTTGCATGGAGCAGTCCAAAAAGGATTTCCGTCCGTATCTCGGGCTGACCTTCCTGATCGGGTTCGGCTTCTTCACCATGGGGCTCATGGACCCCCTCTACGACACCTACGTGCCCATCTTCCTGGGCAAGTACATCCCCTCCATGGGCATCGTGGGTTCCGTGATGACCCTGGACAACATCTTCGCCATCTTCCTCATCCCGGTTGTGGCGGTATGGTCCGACAAGGTGCGCACACCCATAGGCCGGCGCATGCCCTTCATCCTCGTGACCCTCCCGCTGACCGCGGTTTTCTTCTCGCTCCTGCCCTATTCCGCGGCCGTCTCCCTCCTGACCCTGATCCTGGTGATCTTCTTCCTCAACGTCTGGAAACAGGCCGCCCGCGGCCCCGTCGTGGCCCTGATGCCGGACCTCGTCCCGGGGGAGTACCGCTCCGAGGCCAACGGCGTCATCAACACGATGGGCGGGATCGCCAGCATCGTCGGGACCCTGGGGCTCGCCCGGCTCATGGACCTGGACATCGTCCTGCCCATCCTGGGCGCCACCAAGGGACGCATTCCCTTCCCCCTGGCGGGCCTCCTCGTGGTGCTGGCCGTCATCCTCCTCGTCTCCTTCGTCCGGGAAAAGGGCGCGGGGGAATCCACCGCGGAAAAGAAGGTTCCCCTGAGGGAATCCATCCGGGCCATAGCGGGCAACGAGGACAAGAGCGCCCTGCTGATCCTGGTGTCCCTCTTCCTCTGGTTCCTGGGCTACCAGGGAGTCCTGCCGTTCATCGGGAAGTACAGCGTGGACGTCCTCAAGGTCTCCCCGGGAAGGGCTGCCTTCGCGGCGGGCATGGTGGGCATAGCCTACGCCCTCTTCGCCATACCCTCCGGCTACGTCGCCCACAGGATAGGCCGCCGTCGCGCCATCCGGATCGCCCTGGCCGCCCTGACCGTCCTGGTCCTCCTGCTCTTCTTCCTGGAGCCCCTGGCCGCGGCCCTGGGATTCTCCGGTATGTCCAAGGTCTACCTCTTCTGGGGCATCCTGTTCCTCTTCGGGCTCTTCTGGGTCACCGTGGTGACGAACTCCTTCCCGATGCTCTGGCAGATGGCGTCCTACGGCAACGTGGGCATCTACACCGGCCTGTACTACACGGCAAGCCAAGGCGCGGCCATACTCTCCCCCCCCATAACCGGCGGCATCATAGACCTGGCCGGGTACCGGGGCATCTTCGCCTTTTGCGCGGTGTGCATGGCGGCGGCCTTCGTCGTTATGCGCTTCGTGCGGAGCGGGGAGCCCGAGCGCAAGGCGGAGGGCGTCGAGGCTTGAAAACCCTTCCGAAGCCGGGAAAGGCCGGGTAGATGGACGCGCTCTCCGCCTCGATAGAAAGGCTCCTCGAGTCCTACGAGGAGGTTGGGGGTATCAACCACGCGGACGGCCCCAACCTCCCCTCCAAGCAGAGCGTCGCTGCCATCGTGGACGATCTTGCCACCCTGGCCTTCCCCGGGTACAACCGGGAGGACGGGATCGTGGACACGAACGTGGATTTCCTGACCGGGGAGATCGTCCACCGGACCGTCCGGACCCTGGTGCGGGAGCTGGAGCGCAGCCTGGATTACCGATATAGGTCCGAGGGCCTCAAGGGCTGTCCGGCCGCCTGCCACATGGAGGCCCGGGACCTGGCGTACGACTTCCTGGACGCTCTTCCCGGCATACGGAAGCTCCTTATGAAGGACGTCGAGGCCGCGGTCGAGGGGGACCAGGCCGCCAAGAGCGTCGAAGAGGTCATCCTTTCCTATCCCGGGCTGGAGGCCATCGTCACCCACCGCTTCGCAAACTGGTTCTGGGAGCGGCGCATCCCCCTCCTTCCCCGCATGATGAGCGAGCGCGTCCACTCGAAGAC
>CAYTYG010000073.1:5094-11824 GCA_964441515.1 uncultured Treponema sp. | reverse complement strand
AGCGCGTCCTTGCCCCGTATCGTCCCGCTTTTCGAACCATCGTGTTCTTCCATCCGTTTCCCCAAATCCGGGCTCCTTCCGGTATGCGTTAAGGCCGTTCGGCTCAGGCGGTCAGGATCTCCTCCAGGGCCCGCACGGCTTCGTCGATCTCCTCCTCGGCGGTGAAAAACCCGGGGGAGAACCGAACGGTCCCCCCGACGCCGAAGGTTCCCAGGGCCCGGTGGGCGGCGGGGGCGCAGTGCAGGCCGGCCCGCACGGCTATGCCTCGCCGGTCGAACTCCCGGGCGATCTTCGCCGCGTCCAGGCTGTCCGTCGTGACGCTGACCACCGGGGCCCGCTCCGCGCCCGGGCTCGGGCCGTGCACCCGTACGCCGGGGATGTCCGCGAGAGCCCGGACCATGCGGTCCGTGAGGGCGGACTCCCGGGCCCGGACCGCGTCTATCCCGGTTTCCTCCAGGAACTTGAGGGACGCGAGAAGGCCCGCCAGGCCGAGCACGTTGAGCGTCCCGGCCTCGTACCGGTCCGGCGGGAAGTCCGGCATGGACTCCGATTCGGAGAGGCTACCCGTGCCGCCCCGCAGAAGGGGCTCGGGATCGAAGCCGGGGGCCGTGTAGAGCGCCCCGGTGCCCGTAGGGCCCAGGAGCCCTTTATGCCCCGGGAAGGCGATGAAGTCCGCGCCCAGCTCCCGGGCCGAGACGGGGATATGACCGGCCCCCTGGCTGGCGTCCACGCCCACCCGGACCCCGGCCTTCCGGCATTTCTCCGCCATCTCGGCGGCCGGAGGGAGGGCCCCGGAGACGTTGCTGGCCAGGGTGGCCACCAGGAGGGCCGGGCGGGCCGCCAGGGCGGCCTCGAACTCTTCCGGGAAGGGCCGGCCGTCCCGGTCGCACCCGAAGGGGATCACCCGGACACCCCGCGAGGCCTCGAGCCAACGGAGGGGGCGCATCACGGCGTTGTGCTCCAGGGAGCCTACGGCCACGGCGTCCCCCGGACGCAGGAATCCCAGCAGGGCGATGTTCAGGGCTTCGGTGGCGTTTTTGGTCAGGGCGATCCGCTCCGACTCCGGGACGGAGAGAAAAGCCGCTAGTTTTTCCCGGACGTCGAATACCAGTTCTCCGGCCGTCCGCGCCGGGCCGTGGCTGGATCTACCGGGATTGCCGACGCTTTCGGAAAGGCAGCGCAGGAGAGCTCCGGCCACGCCCGGGGCCTTGGGGAAGCTCGTGGCCGCGTTGTCCAGGTAGATCAAGCCGGCCGTCCCCCCTGGGAAAGGATGGACTCCAGGACGCCCCCGGCTATGGCGCGGGACTTGTCGGATATGCTGAAACAGTGCTCCCTGCGGCACCGGGGATCGACGTCGGCCACCTTGAGCCCCGGCTGGGCGGCGTAGCCCGGGCGTATCAGCCCCCGGACGACCCCCTC
Source organism: uncultured Treponema sp. (assembly GCA_964441515.1). Classification (GTDB taxonomy): domain Bacteria; phylum Spirochaetota; class Spirochaetia; order Treponematales; family UBA12059; genus JAAYUR01. The sequence goes on along the minus strand of CAYTYG010000073.1, from coordinate 10,405 downwards.
GAAGGGACAGGCCACCACCGCCCGGGTATCCCCCGCGACCGCCAGGACCGGGTCGCCCGACCGCAGCGCGTCGCCTATCTCGCAGAGGCATTCCACCTTCCCGGCGATCGGGGCGCGAAGCACACGCTCGGCCCCGTAGCCGCCGATCACCCCCGGAATGCCCGTGTCCGGCTCCGCCCGGCCGCGGATCAGCACTCGACCCAGGTCGTGTCCCCGGTTCGTTTCGATGACGGCATGGGCATCCACGCCCGCCTCGAAGCCGGGCCCCAGGGCGATCACCACGGGGGCCATGTCCCTGCGGGTCCCCAGGTTGCGCTTGGCCAGTACGGCGTCCACGAGGACCGTGGGCCGCAGCGCCTCGAGGCTTTCGCAGGAGGGGTCGGCCAGGATGGGGACGATGCCGGGCGCCAGGACCTCGAGAGCCCGGCTTGCGTCGGAAACGCGTACCGCCCTCACCCCCTCGACCTCCGCCGTGCCGTCATACATCGCCTCCGAGAACGCCACGGTCCTTCGGACCGCGGAGGGCCGCTCCGTTTCCAGGGCCGCGACCAGGAAACCGGCCTTGCACAGGCGCACGATCGTTCCCGTGGCCAGGTCTCCGGCCCCCCGCACAAGGACCAGACCGGGTACACCATCGTTCATGGACGTCTCCCTTCGCTCCGTACGCGGCCTTGTAAAGCGCCCGAAAGCTCGCAGATCCGAATATATTCTTCCTTGAACGAGCATACTAGTACGCTGGCGAATCCTTCCGCCGCGGCGGCTCCCCGTCCCGTCCCGAGCGCCTCGAGTACGGACCGGACGGTCGTTTCCGGGACGGCGTCGGCCTTGTTCAGGATAAGGACGCGCCGGGCTCCGGGCGGACAGGATTTGAAAAGGCCTTCCGGGGACTCGGCCAGGGCGGCCAGGTGCCGGGGGCCGATGGCTTGCCCCGCAAGGCACCCGGTGACGGCCTCGAAGCGCTCCGGGCGGTGGACGGTGTTTCCGTCCATCGGCCTGCCTACGCAGTCCAGGCCGATCACGCCCGCCACGACGTCCGCGCAGTCCGGTATCGGGGGCTCCCGCTCCGAGGGCGCTTTTATGGGCAGTCCCCGGGAGCCGTCCGCCTCCACGAGCACTAGGTCGCAGAAGGATCGAAGGAAGGGCAGCCAGGACGGGTGGATTCCGGCCAGCTTGCTCCCTTCAATCCCCCGGGAGTAGACGACCAAGGCGGGCCGACCTTCCCGGGGGGCCATGTCCGGGACGCCGTCGGGGGGGGCCGGGTCCGCGGGCCCCCCCAGCCGGGAATCCTCCGCCACGCCTTCGAACCAGCGTCCCTCCTCGGCGCGGGGGTCCCGGATATGGGTCGTCGTGGTCACGATCACCCGGAGGGGGAAAGCGCCCCGGGCCGCGGCGAAGAGGGCCCCGGTCTTTCCCCCGGCCCCCACGAAGGCCGCGACGGGCGCCGATCCTCCATTCCCGGCCTTCTCCGGAATTCCCAGGGCCTCCAGGAACTCTTGGTAAAAGCTCCCGGTCATGCCCTCCGCCGTTCCCGGTCCGCGTCCATGGCGGCCGCCGCGGGGGAGCGCCGCCGGACGGCCACGATCTCCGCGAGTATGGAGACGGCGATCTCCCCGGGGGTTTCGGCCCCGATGTCGGCGCCTATGGGCGCCCGCAGTGCGTTCACTTTTTCCGGGGGAAACCCGTCCGCCACGGCCTGGTCCAGGATCATCCGGGTCTTGCGCCGGGAGCCTATGAATCCCGCGTAGCGGTATTCCCGCCCGAGCACGGCCCGAACGCCCTCCAGGTCGGTGGCATGGCTGTGGCTGACCACCACGGCGTACGTGGTGGGGCCGAAGGGGACGCGCGGCACGACTTCCGCAAAGCTCCCCAGGATCACCTCCGCGCCTTGGGGGAACCTTGCGGGGTCCGCGTACTCCGGCCGGGGATCGATCACGCAGAGACGGAACTCCAGGTCCGCTGCGAACCGGGCCAGGGCCTTCCCGATGTGGCCGCCGCCCAGGATGACCATACGGTCCGGGGGTTCGACGGGATCGTAGAGGCAGCCGTCCGTCCGGGAAACGACGGGCTTTCCCGAATCGAGGGCCGCCCGGACCGCCTCCGGATCTATCCGCGTTTTTTCGCCGTAGACAAGGTTTCCCCGCCCGTCCGCGACGGCACGGCATGCCCCGGTTCCCTCGTCCAGGTGCGACACGAGGACGACCCTGTCCCCCCGCCCCAGGCATTCCGAGGCGGCGGCATAGGCGGAGGCATCGGAGAGATAGAAAACCTCGAGCCGGACCGTCCCGCCGCAGATCGGCTTGTCCCCCGATGCCTGGGATCCGGTAAGCTCCACCCGGACGCTGCCGGAACGCTTTCCCGCCAGGAACTCCCGGGCCTTTTCGACGCCCCTCGATTCCGTGGGGCCTCCGCCTACCGTACCCAGGGCGCGCCCGTCGGAAAAGACGAGCATCTTGGCTCCCGGGCCGCGGGGAACGGATCCCTTGGTCTCCACGACCACGACCAGGGCGCAGTCCCCGGCGGCCTGGGCGGCGAGTTCCATCAGTTCGCTGTCGTGCATGATGCTCTCCCGTTCCGTCTTTTATCCCGTAACGGAGTCTACCATCGGAAGCGTCTCTCCGTCCCGGATCTCCAGGACGCTGTGCCCCAGGGTGGCGGCTTCCTCCCGGGAGTGGGTCACGAGGAGCACGCTCATGCCCAACTCTTCGCGGAGGGCCAGGAATTCCCGGTAGGTCTTCTCCCGGGTCGCCCGGTCCAGGGCGCTGAAGGGCTCGTCGAGGAGGAGCACCACCGGTCGTATGGCAAGGGCCCGGGCCAGGGCCAGGCGCTGCCGCTCCCCGCCGGAGAGCAGGGACGGGCGGGTCTTGCGAAGATGCGCTATCCCGAAGCGCTCCAGGAATTCCAGGGCGCGGGAGCGTTCGGCCGTCGGCAGTGCGAGCGCCACGTTCTCCTCGGCGTTCAGGTGCGGAAAGAGGGCGTAGTCCTGGAAGACGTAGCCCACCCGGCGCTCCCGGGGCGGGAGATCGATGCCGAGTTCCGAGGAGTAGACCGTTTTACCGTTCAAGACGATGCTGCCCCCGTCGGGCCGGCCGATCCCCGCGATGCAGTCGAGTATGGTCGTCTTTCCCGCGCCGGACTCGCCCCAGAGTATCGCAGTCAGGCTCTCCACCTTGAACTCGGCCCGCAGGGTGAAGAGGGGAAGACGTTTGTGGAAGCGGGCCTCGATCATGTGCGGTCTTCTCCCCCGGCGTCCATGAGGGACCCGGGACGGGGTGCCCCCGCGGGGCGGCTCCGGCCTTGGAGGAATTTCGTCCGCCGCTCGCCCGCGCCGACCGCCGCGATGACGGCGAAGGAGACCGCCACGGCGATGAACAGGTACAGGTTGGCGTCGGATGTCCGGCCTCCCTCGACGGCGCTGTAGAGGGCCAGGGGTATGGTCTGGGTCCTGCCCGGGATATTGCCGGCGATCATGAGGGTGGCCCCGAATTCCCCCAGGGCCCGTGCGAACGCGAGGGCTATCCCGCCCAAAATTCCCGGCGCGGCAAGGGGCACGGTGATGCGCCGGAATATGCGCCTCTCGTCCAGGCCGAGGGTGCGCGCCGCGTCGATGAAGCGGGGATCCACGCCGGAGAGGGCTGCCTTGCAGTTCTGGTACATGAGGGGAAGGGAGACGGTGACCGAGGCGATCACCGCCGCCGCCCGGGTGAAGACGATCTGGATGCCCAAGCCGGACAGGGCCGCCCCGACCGGCCCCCGCTTCCCCAGGAGGAGGAGGAGAAGGTAGCCGGTGATCGTCGGCGGGAAGACCATGGGAAGCAGGATGAGCGTTTCCCATAGGGCGCGAAACCGGATCCGCCGGTTCGTGAAAAGGCGTGCCAGGCAGAGGCCTATCGCCAGGGTGAGTACAGTCGCGACTGTAGCCACACGCAGGGAAAAAAAGACCGGACGGAGAGAATCCATTTTCATCGTACGACGAAACCCGTCTTTGCGAACGCGGCGCGGGCAGCCTCGCTGGCGCTCAGGAACTTGATCAGCTTTTCGGCCTGCCTCTGCTTCTTGGACGCCGATACCACGGCTATCGGGTAGAGGACGGGCTTTTTCAGGGCGGAGTCCGGGAAAACGAAGAGCCGCGCGACGGGGCTGTCCTTGGAGACCGAGGCGGCGTCCGTAAGGAACACGATGCCGAAGGGAGCGGAACCGGTTTCCACGAACTGAAGAACCTGGCGGACGTTGTTGCCCAGGACCAGCTTGTCCTTGACCAGGTCATAGAGGCCGAGGGATTGGAGGGCTTCCACGGCGTATGCGCCCGCGGGTACCGAGTCGGGGTTGCCGATTGCCAGGAGCTTCGCCGAGGCCAGAAGGGCCTTGACGTCCTCGAGGGACGCCGGGCCTTTGACCGTTCCGTCGCTGACAAGGACCATGGCGTTGGTGAGCAGCTCTTTCCGGGTCTTCGGAAGGATGAGCCCGGCCTTTTCCAGGGTGTCCATGTGGGAGGCCGCGGCGGAGAAGAACACGTCAACAGGCGCCCCCTGCTCGATCTGGGCCCGCAGGGTGCCGGAAGCGGCGAAGTTGATGATCAGCTTGGCCCCGATATACTTCTCCGCCTGCGGTTTGAGTTCCGTAAGGACATCCGTCAGGCTGGCAGCCGCGGATAGCACGATTTCCCCTTTTTGGGCCGCGGCGGGAGCCGCAAACGCCAATAGGGAGACTAGGATGATCGTTGCGGATAGTTTTGTTCGCATTTTTATCTCCTTTTTTTACTCACCAGGTGAGTAAGGAGGAGTATACGTTGGGTTCCGGGCTACGTCAACCTTGGACCGAGGGGAACCTTTTCCGGAAACGGGGCGGGTTTCCGGGCTGTGCTTGACAGGCTAGGGAAGGGTATCTACTGTTTCCGTATGAGCGATACACACGCCGACTCCGCTCCAAGGTTCCGCGCGGACCTTCGCCCGGAGTTCGTGCCGCTGGGGTTTCTTGTCCAGGAGCCCCTGCACGGGTACGAGCTGTACCGGCGCTTTTCGGAGAGCCTTTCCGGGCTCTGGCGGATCAGCGAGAGCCAGATGTACGCGACCCTGAAGAGGATGGAGGACAGGGGGCTTCTGGAGGGATCCCTCCCCGTCAAGGGCGAGACGGCCCCCCGCCGCATCCTTTCGCCGACCTCCGCCGGCAGGGCCCTGTTCGAATCCTGGCTCCTGGAACCGACGAACAGCAGTCCAAGGGCGCTCCGCCTGGAGTTCCTGACGCGGCTCTATTTCGCCCGCCGCCTGGCCCCGGATACCCTGGGAGACCTGTTCGCGGCCCAGCGCGCCGCCGT
>CAYTYG010000073.1:0-5084 GCA_964441515.1 uncultured Treponema sp. | reverse complement strand
CGCGGATGTTTGCGGACGCCGCGCCGCCGTCGCGGGGGCGCTGAGGCGGCTGCGAAAGATGTGTCCGCCTTCCAAGGGCGGGTTCGACACCGTAAGCTTGGCCCTTGCTTTCAGCGAAGCACAGCTCCGCTCGGTCCTGGGGTGGCTCGACCGGAGCGTCCGCCCCGCGCTGGAGGCAGCGGGGGAGTGAGCGGACTCCCGCCGATACGGATGTACAAGGGCCCGGGATGCCCTGAAAGACTGTTTTCCGGGGTTCCGGCAAACAACGGGCAGAAAGTTGATTTTCTCGAATCCTGGGACAATACTTGAATCTTCTATGTTTATTTGGCTTTCCGGAGGGAGCGTGGGAAAACACGCCCGGACGATACCCGACAGGGAGACCCCGGGGCCCCGGTCCCTGGGACGTTGTCTTCTTCTGTCCTTCCTGGTGTTCTCCCTTGCGGGGCTTCCCGGGTCCACTCCCACCGCCCGGGGAGGCGCCCGGCGCGTCCTGGTCCTGTACTCCTATTCCCGTCATCTGCCCTGGGTGTCGAGGGTCATGGAGGGCCTGGACGGGGTCCTGGCGGGATACAGCCTTGCGGACCGGCCGCACCTTTTCGAGGAGTTCATGGACGCATCCCGGATCGGGGACGTACGGGATTCCGCGATCTGGGCCGCATACCTCGCGGAGAAATACCGAAACATACCCCTGGACGCCGTAATGACCGACGGCTATCCCGCCGGCGTCCTGTTGTTGGAGCATCCGGAGCTTTTTCCGGCCGCGTCCAGGCACCTCTTCCAGTTCAACCCCGGCTCCTTCCCGGGGAAAGGAAGGGGGGACGAGCGGATGTTCTCCTCGCCCTCGGACCTGGAACAAGCCCTCAAGTCCGTGAAGTACGTGCTTCCCAGGATACGGAATATCGTTGTGGTGAGCGACCGGAGCTTGAACGGGCTGGCCTGGACGGAGCAGGTGCGGAGGGTGCGGGAAAGGCTGGGTCCTTCCCTCTCGGTGGAGATATGGGATGAGTTCACCGAGGCCGAACTCTTGGAGCGCGCGGCCGGGCTTCCGAAGTACGCCGCGCTCTTCTATCTTCCCGTACAGCGGGACAGGGAGGGCCGCACGCTCGTCCCCTATACCCTGTCCACGAACCTGGCCGCAACCGCGTCGGTTCCCGTCTTCAGCCACTTCGATTCCCTCCTGGGATCGGGTATAGCCGGCGGCTACCTCGTGAGCGGAGTCCGGCTTGGACGCCTGATAGGGAGCATTGCCGTCCTGGGGGAATCCGCGGCCCCCGCCTCCCAGGAGGCTTATTCCTCGGCCACCATCGGCTACCAGTTCGACTCCCGGGTCCTCGCGCGCTGGAGCATCCCGGAAAGCGGGCTTCCGCCGGGCAGCTCCGTCCTGTACCGGAAACAGACCTTCCTGGAGCGTTACAGCGGCTATATCCTCGGATCGGCCCTCGTCTTCCTCCTGGAGACCCTGCTCCTCGTGGCGCTCATCCGGTCGACCCTCCAGAGAAAGAACGCCCTGACCCTCCTGGCCGCCGAGCGGGCCCTGTTGGAGAGGAGGGTTTTGGAGCGCACGGCGGATCTGGACCTGGAAGTGCAGGAACGCCGGCTATCCGAGGAGAGGGAACGGGCCGGGGCGCGGGAAAAGGAAAACCTTCTCCGGGAGCTCCAGCACCGCGTGAAGAACAGCATGGCCGTGATCTCCAGCCTGGTCAGCCTGGAGACCGGCCGGGCCCGGAACCCGGAGACCCGGGACGCCCTGTCCAAGCTGGGGTCCCGGATCGAGGCGCTGACCGTCCTCTACGGCATCCTGTACGACACCGGCAGCGTGGCGAGCATAGACTTGGCGGACTACCTCCAGCGCGTGGCCGACGCCGCGGCCGAGAGCCTGGGCGCGGACGTCAAGGGCATAGTCCTGGAAAAAGCCCTGGACGAGGTTCCGATGGGGATAAAGAACTCCGTGGCCCTCGGCCTCATCGTCAACGAGCTGGTGACGAACACTATGAAGTACGCCTTCCCGGGGGGGCGGGGAGGCCGCATCTCCGTGAGCCTGGAACGCCGGAACGACCGGTTGGTCCTGGAGGTTTCGGACGACGGCGTCGGGCTTCCCGAGGGCTTCGACATCTCCCGGTCCGAGGGCTTCGGGATGAGCCTGGTAAGCATCCTTGTCCAACAGCTGGGCGCGGATTTCTCGGCCGGGAACCGGGAGGGCGCGCGGTTCCGGATCGAGATGCCCGCGTAGGTCCGGAAAGGGCCGTCCCTCACTCCCAGGATGCCAGGTAGGCTTTCTGTTTTTCCGTCAGCTCGTCGATCTCGATTCCCACGGAGCGGAGCTTGAGAAGGGCCACCCTGCGGTCGATCTCCTCCGGCACCTTGTGCATCCTGCGCTCCAGCTTGCCCCCGGACTTCAAGCCCCAGTGGAGGCAGAGGAGCTGGAGCGAGAAGGAGAGGTCCATGATCTCCGCGGGGTGCCCGTCCGCGCAGGCCAGGTTCACGAGGCGGCCCTGCCCCAGGACGTACACACGCTTCCCCGAGGGGAGGCGGTACTCGGTGACGTTTTCCCGGACTTCCCGGCTTTCCGTCGCGGCGGCCTTCAATTCGGGTACGTGGACCTCCACGTCGAAATGGCCCGCGTTCGCCAGGATGCAGCCGTCCTTCAGGAGCTCGAAGTGCCGGGAGTCGATGATGTTCGTGTCCCCGGTGGCCGTCACGAAGATGTCCCCCAGGGGGGCCGCCCGCTTCATGGGCATCACCTGGAAGCCGTCGAAATGGGCCTCCATGGCCTTGACGGGATCCACCTCGGTGACGATGACGTTGGCTCCCAGCCCCCGGGCCCGGGTAGCCAGCCCCCGGCCGCACCACCCGAATCCCGCGACGACCACGGTCTTCCCGCAGACCGAGAGGTTCGTGGTCCGGACGATGCCGTCCCAGCTGGACTGGCCGGTGCCGTACCGGTTGTCGAAGAGGCACTTGGTCCGGGCGTCGTTCACCTCGAGAACCGGGGCGGGAAGGCGTCCCTCCCGCTCCAGGGCCCGCAGACGCTTGAGCCCGGTGGTGGTCTCCTCGCAGACGGCCCGGACCTTGGGGGCCGCTCCCTTGGAGGCCAGTTCTACGGTTAGGTCGGCGCCGTCGTCCAGGACCAGGTCCGGGTCTATGGATAGGACCTCCCGGATGCAGGCCATCTGGTCTTCGGGGCTTATTCCCCGCCACGCGAAGACTCCCGCCCCCTTGCGCGCCAGGCCCGCGGCCACGTCGTCCTGGGTGGAAAGGGGGTTGGACCCGGTGATGGCCACCTTCGCCCCCAGGTCCAGGAGGACTTCCGCCAGGTAGGCGGTCTTGGCCTCCAGGTGTATCGACATCGCCACGGAGACCCCCCGGAACTCCCCGGCCAGCTCCCGAGCCAGCCCGGAGAGCACCGGCATCCGCGGTTTCACCCACTCGATCTTCCGAAGGCCTTCCGAGGCCAGCTTCTCGTCCTTGATCCTGCTCATGATCACCTCTGGTTTCCAATTAGAACGGATTTACGCCGGGGTGTAAAGTACGGAAGCCGAACGGAAGTCCGGAAGTGACAGCGAGGCGGAAAAACGTTATTTTTTCACTGTCATGACCAGGAGGAAAAGTCAATGAAACGCTTAGGTATTCAAACGGCGGTTTTCTACCTCGCGGCCCTAGCCTTGATAGCATCCTGCGGACCCAAGTCTCCATCCAACCCGGTTACGGTAGCAACCATGGTGGATTCCGAGGGGGCCGTTCTTGGTAAGGCGATGATCCTCCTTATGGAAGCGAAGAGGGTTCCTGTTGCGGATAAAGTAGGTTTTGGAACTCCGGATGTGCTCCGTAAGGCGCTTGTAGCCGGGGAGATAGACTTGGTCGTGGATTACACGGGATCGGGACAGTATTATCACGATGACTTGGCCCCGGAGGTGTTCAACGATCCTGTGCGGGGATACGAGAGCATTCGGGATGCGGACCGGAAGCGGCATGACCTTGTATGGCTGACCCCGGCGAGAGCCAACAATACGGAAGCCCTGGCGGTGCTCCGTTCGTTCGCCGAGATCTCCGGAGTCAAGGACATGAGAAGCCTGGCTGCATATGTCAACGCGGGAAAACCCGTCAAGCTGATTTGCGCCGTGGGGTTCGCGGAGAATCCTCTCGGCTTGCCCGGGTTCGAGGATGCATACGGCTTCAAGCTCCGGAAGGACCAGCTCATACTCCTGGAGAGCGGCAATACGGCCCAGATGCTTAAAGCCCTCGTGGATGGAACGGATGGAGTAAACGTGTCCCTGGTGTACGGTACGGACGGAGCGCTGGACAAGATGAATGTGCTGGTGCTTGAGGATCCGGAAAACGTACCTCCTGTTTACCTCCCGACGCCGATAGTCCGGGGGGCGGTACTCGAAAGGTATCCCGTACTAAAGGACCTTTTCACACCCCTCTTCCAATCCTTGGATCTTGTGACGCTTCAGAAGCTGAACGCTCGGGTAGCCTTCGAAGGGGAGGATCCCCGGGAGGTGGCCCATTCCTACCTCAAGGCCATCGGCCTTCTAAAGGATTGAGGCGCTCTTGTACCGCTCTCCCGGCTCTTCTCCCGACTGGATCGCTCTTGCGGGGGTTTCCTGCGGACTCTTCGCGTCCGTGTCTCTCCCCTTCCTGATGGTGCGCCCGAACCGGATTCTGAGGGGCAGCCCCGTGGGAATCTCGGAAGCCCTGGGCCTCGGCTCCGCGGCGATTCTGGCCCCCTTGTTCGCAGCCTTGGTTTTTTCGTTTTACCGGCGCAAGGATTCCCGGTTCGATGCGGCGGGGGCCCTGTGTTCGGGGATGGGACTGGCGGCCTTGCTTCCCCTTGCGGGCGGGACCGCCCGTCTGTTGGCGGAGGGGGCCGCGGTTGTTCGTATCTCCGCCGGGTCCGGCTTTTGGCTGGCGGCTTTGGGCCTGGGCGTCGCCCTCTTCTCGTTCCAACGCCGGCTGCCCCCTCGTTCTCCCATCCGTTTCGCCTGCGTTCTGGCGGCGCCGGCCGCCGCGGCCGCCGCGGCCCTGTCCGGTTCCCTGGAGGGATTGTCCCTGGTCAGGGAATTGCTGGCTCGCCGGGAAGCCTA
>CAYTYG010000072.1:11552-11826 GCA_964441515.1 uncultured Treponema sp. | reverse complement strand
CTTCGGGGGCGTCTTGCATGTTGAAATCCCTCCTTGCGGCCGACCGGACGGAGTAGAGGCGGGGAAAGGTTTCGGGGCGTCGGGGCGGGCCGCAGATTGGAACTTACACTACCCGGAAAGGCCCCGTAAGGGCAAGAGTCTTGCGAATATATATTGAGAAGTATTGTATATTTATTTAATCCGCTAGAACCGATAGAGAACGTCTCCGCGGCCGGTGCTCCGGCGGGCTGGCCTCGAAATGCGCAACCTGCTATGCTGTAGGGGATCCCCCTCC
>CAYTYG010000072.1:5843-11542 GCA_964441515.1 uncultured Treponema sp. | reverse complement strand
GGGGAAACCTGAAAACGGTCTTTCGCTTCGGTTTACTGGGCCTTGTTTTTCTCTACCTGGCCGACGCCTTCCTTCCCTTCCGGACCGGCGCGATCCTGGGAATACCCGCCGTCGTCGTCCTGGCCGCGGGCTTCCCCTTCATGGCCCGCTCGTTCAAGTCCGCCTCCTCGATCTTCCTGGGCATAGGCTCTTTCCTTCTCCTCCGGGCGGGCAGTCCGGCGGCGGACTGGCTGGGGGCGGCCTCCTCGATGTGCAACATCGTCGTCATCGTGGCCGTCATGCAGGCCTTCTCCATCCCGATCCGCCTCGGGGACTACGACGGGGCCCTGCGGGCCTGGAGCGAGCGCACACTCGCGGGACGAAAATCCCTCTTCGCCTTCGTCACCCTGGTCACCAACGTCCTGGGAAGCTTCCTCAATATAGGCGTCGTACCCATCCTGGTGTCCCTCTTCCGGGACGCCCTCCGCAAGCGGCTTTCGGATTACCAGCGCTTCTTCTCCGTAGCCGTGTCCCGGGCCTATTTTCTCATGGTCCTCTGGTCCCCCGGGTCCATCAACCTCTACCTCATCGTCCAGGCGACGGGGGTCCGCTGGTCCGCGGTCTTCCTGCCCGGCATCCTCCTGGCCGCCCTGGGCATGGGCTTTTCCTATCTCCTGGAACTCCGGAAGGGGGGTCTCCTCGCGCCCGGGGGCGCATCCGGGGCTGGCTCCCGCGGGGAGGCCGCCGTCGAGACGGAAAGGCGGGAGGCGGGAGGCGCGGCTCGGGCGTCCCGGGCCGTGCACATTCCCTTCGTGGCCCTGGCCTTCGTCCTGGCCATCTTCGCCATGGAGCAGGCCGGTTTTGCCTCCTCGGGCCAGCGCATCGTCTTCGCGGGGGCCCTGATCGCCGCCGCCTGGATCCTTCTTCTCCCGAAGGGGCCCGGCCTGTCCCCCCTCGTCAAGTCCTTTTGGAAGGAGGGGATGATGAAGGCGGCCGAGGTGGGCCCCTTCTTCGTGTCCCTCGGCGTCTTCTCCGAGGGGCTCCGGAAATCCGGACTCCTGGAAGGCTGTCTGGGCCCGGCGCTCCGCGCGGTATCGGGAGTCCTGGGGCCGGGCTCGATCGCCCTCGTCGCGGCCCTAATCGTCGGGCTGTCCATCCTGGGGCTCCATCCCTTCATCACCGTCGTTCTCTTCGGAACCCTGCTGACCGAGGCCGGGCTTCCCGTGCCGCCCCTGACCATAGCCCTGGCCCTGTCGGTGGGAGGAGCGGCGGCCTACATGATCTCGCCCTTCGCGGGGGTCATCATGACCATCGCGCGCCTCGTGGAGGTGCGGCCCTCGGACCTGGCGGTGCGATGGAACGGGCGCTACAGCCTCCTCTTCCTGGCCCTGGGCCTGGGTTTCTCCTTCGCCTGGGGATGGCTCTTCGGGTAGGGACCGGTCCGAAGGGCGATGCGAAGCCCCGGGACGCCGGACGCCCCGGGTGTCCCCCACGGGCATCACCGGTTCAGGGGATCGTCCCAGCTGAGGTTTCCATTCCTCTCCCCGCCTTCCCGCTCCCCGGCCCCGGACCGGCTGCGGATCTTCGCCGTGGCTTCCCGGAGGAGTTCCAGGAGGCCCACGGCTTTTTCAAGGAAGACCCCGTCCCGGGTTTCCAGAAGGCGGCAGAAGGGCTCCTCCGTAAGGGCGTCGGCCTCGTCCAGGGTCTTGCCCTTCGCCAGGTCGCAGAGGATCTCCACGGCGACGTTGGCCGCGGGCTCGCAGGAGCAGAGGTAGGCGACCCGCACGATCCGCCCTTCCTCCGCCCGCAGGTAGAGCTGCATGTAGTTGCCGGTGTTGCCGCAGTGTATGAGCCTGCCCCCGACCGCCTCGACGAAGGCCGAGGGGTTTTCCAGCTCCCCCGAATTGGGGAAGTCCTCCCGCAGGAGCCGGCGGTAGTAGGAGGTGACCTTCTCGTCCATCAAAGGTATCCCCGGTCCCGGAAGATCCCGTCGAGGGTGTCCAAGAAGACGTCGCACTCCTCCCGGGTGTTGTAGAAGTAAAAGGATACCCGGTAGACCATCCGGTGGTCCCGGTGGGTCTTGGGACGGGTCCAACCCTGCCCGTAGAGGTCGTTGAAGTAGGAGTGCACGCAGAAGACGCCGTCCCGGATCATGACGTTGTTCCGATCGGAGAGTTCCTCGGCGATACCCACGGCGTTGGGCCTGTGGACCTCGAAGGTCAGGATGCCCGCCCGCTTCTCCGCCTCCCGGGGCCCCAGGATACGGAGCCACCTCTCTCCGCCGTAGCGGTCCGCAAGCTTTTCCGTCAGGTAGCCGTTCAGCTCCCGCTCCCGCGCGGAGATGCGGTCCATGCCGACGCTCCGGAGGTACCGGACCGCCTCGGCGGAGGCCAGGATGCCCGGATAGTTTTGTATGCCCGCCTCGAACCGCTCCGGCCCGTCCAGGAGGCGGTAGGAACCGTGGGTCGAATCGACCGCGTTCCCGCCGCCCAGTATCGCCGGTTCGATCACCCCGTCCCCGGCCTCCCACTCCCCGTCGCCGCGGCCCAGGAGTTCTTCCCTCGCGTACAGGACTCCCACTCCCCGGGGGCCGCACATCTTGTGAAGGGAGAAGGCCAGGAAATCGACGTCCAGGTCCGCCGCGTCCACGGCCTGGTGGGGCACGGTCTGGGCGCCGTCCAGGAGCACCCGGGCCCCGTACCGGTGGGCGGAGGCTATGATCTGCTTCGCCGGAAGGGTCGTTCCGGTGGCGTTGGACGTCCAGGCCAGGCTCACCAGGCGGACCGAATTCACCTTCAGGACCCTCTCGAAAGCGTCCAGGTCGAAATCGTCCCTTTCCCCCGAAGAGAGGCTCTCCACCCGAATCCGGCCCTCCTTCTGGAGCCGGAGCCAGGGGAGCAGATTCGAGTTGTGCTCCCGCCCGCTCGTGACCACAACATCCCCGGGACGGAAGCGGAGGCCCCGGGCAACGGCGTTGACGGAGTGGGTCGAGTTCAGGGTGAAGAGGATCTCCTCCGCCGACCGGGCATGGATGAAGTCCGCGATCTCCCTCCGCGCGCCCGGGACGCCCCGCTCGGCGTCCCCCTCCAGGCGGCGGGTCACCTCCTGGGCGAACCAGTGGTGGCTCCTGCGCCCCCCGCAGGCGGGATACTCCGCGTAGTACTCCTGGAGCGCTTCGATCACCTGCCGAGGCACCAGGGTCGTGCAGGCGTTGTCCAGGTAGACCGGGGGCTTTCCCCCTCGACGCCGCTGTAGGGCGGGAAAGTCGTTTCGGCAAGCCTCGGGGAATTCCGTAGGGTTCATGGCGCACCTCGGGGGAAAAAACCGGCAAGCCCCGACGCCGCGCCGGGGCCTGCCGACAGGATACCGTCCCGGGCTACGTTCGGGCCAGGGCCGCCTTCACCTTGTCCGGCGTGGCGGGGAGGCTGTAGATCCGGGCCCCGCAGGCGTTGTAGATGGCGTTGGCCACCGCGGGGGCGGTGGATATCATCGTCATTTCCCCAACGCCCGTGGAGCCCAGGGGCCCGTTGGACCTCGGGGTCTGGAGCTTGATCATGTCGATCCTGAAGCTGTCCCGGATCGTGGGGAACTTGAAGGAGACGTAGTCCGTCGTCTTCCCGAGGACGTACTCCTCCCGAAGGGCGTAGCCCACGCCCTGATCCATGCCCCCTTCCAGCTGGCCCTCGAAGGCCTGGGGATTGAGAATGGTCCCCGCGTCCACGGCCACGGTCATCCGGACCACCGTGGTCGCGCCGGTCTCGGTGTCCACCTCCACCTCGGCCATCTGGATGTTGTGGACCTCCGAAACCTGGGCGTTGCCCTGCCCGGTCTGCTTGTCCAGGCCCGCGGGCCCGTCGTTCTTCTGGGAGCCCTCGAAGCGGGTGGGCTTCCCGGCCTTCGTAAGGGCCTGGCAGGTGCGCCCCCCCGCCTCGCCCATGGCCTGCTCCATCGCCGCAATGGCGTTCAGGAGGGAATGGCCGGCCATGAAGGTCATGCGGCTGCCCGCCGCGGGTCCCATCAGGACCGTCTTGTCCGTGTCCCGGGTATAGAGCCGTATCCGCTCCAGGGGGACCTTCAGCTGGTGCGCCGCTATCTGGGTGAGCATGGCGTCGTTGCCCTCCCCGGGATCCGCGCAGGCGGCGTAGATGGTGAAGGTGTCGTCGGGGTTGATCTCGACGGAGAGCTTCGCCGAATCCCCGGCGCCCCCGATCCCGAAGGAGAAGGCCGCGATGCCCACGCCCCGCTTGATCTTGCCGCCTCGGGCGTTGAAAGCCGCGGCCTCCTTCCGGGCCCGCTCGTAGGCCGGCCGGATGGCGTCGCAGACCTCCACGAAGGACCACTCCTTCACGGCCATTCCCGTCGCCTTGGTCTGACCGGGCATCAGGGAGTTCCTGCGGCGGAATTCCAGGGGATCCATCCCCGCCTTCTCCGCCAGCATGTCCACCGAGGACTCCGTGGCGAAGACGGTCTGGGGCGGCCCCGCGCCCCGGGCGGATCCGCCGAAGGAGTTGTTCGTGTAGACGTTCCTCCCCAGCGCCTTGATGTTGGGGATGTTGTAGGAGCCCTGCATCATCGCGATGGCCCGGCCCAGGATGACCGGTCCGTTCACCGTGTAGGCCCCCTTGTCCATGACGAAGTCGCAGAAGAGGGCGGTCATGCGCTTGTCCGCGTCGGCCGTGAGCTTCACCTTGATGCTGGGGTAGGCGTGCCGCTTCGTGGTGATGAGCATGGACTCCGCCATGGTTGGCGCGTAACGCACGGGGCGGTTGAAGTGCAGCGCCGCGGCGGCCGTGACGGCCTCCGTGATGATCCAGACCTTGATGCCGAACTGGCCGCCGGAGAAGGCCTCCTTGTACCGCATCTTGTCGTGCCCCAGGCATTCCTTGAGCTGGTTGAGGTGGAAATGGATGTTGATGGAGCGCCCCACCACGACCAGCTCCCGGTTCTCGCCCTCCCCCTCGAAGTACGCCGAGGAGACTTCGGGCTCCAGGGGAGCCTGGTGGTTCGTCTGTGTGGAGTATTCTCCCTCGTAGACGTACTCGGCCGCCTGGAGGGCGGCTTCCGCGTCGCCTTTGACCAGGGGCTGGGAGCAGCAGACGTTGTCCGGGGCGTGCGGGTGGATCACGTACGCTCCCGGTGCCAGGGACTCCGCCGGGGTCATCTGGACCGGCAGGGGTTCGTACGCCACCTTCACCGCCGCAGCGGCGGCGCGGGCCTGTTCCCGGGTCTCGGCGGCCACGGCCAGGATCGGGTCGCCCAGGATGCGGACCTTGTCCTCGCATAGGACAGGCTGGTCCGGGTGCACCTGGCGCAGGCGGTTGGTGCCCTTGATGTCCGAGGCGCGCAGGAAGCCGACGACCCCGGGCATCTTCTCCGCCGCCGAGGTGTCGATGGTCCGGATGACGGCGTGGCGCTCGGTGCTGCGCACCACGGCAAGCTCCAGGGCGTCCTTGGGAAGAGGGATGTCGTCGTTGAACAGGGCCAGGCCGCAGGCCTTGAGCATGGCCGTGGGACGCGGGTGGGAAACGCCGATCGCGGACTTGCCCAGCTTGGCGCGCTCGGCGTCCGGGGTCGTCTCCCCTCGGAGGAATCTCCCCGCGAGCCGTACGGCGTCCAGAATTTTCGCGTATCCCGTGCAGCGGCAGAGGATCCGGGACAGGGCCTTCTTGATCGCCTCCTCGTCGGGATCGGGGTTGGAGTCCAACAGAGCCTTCGCGGCC
>CAYTYG010000072.1:0-5833 GCA_964441515.1 uncultured Treponema sp. | reverse complement strand
AAGGCCTCCTGGATGAGGTGGGGATTCTCGGGGGTTCCGAGGCCCTCCACGCTGATCACCTCGGCCCCGTCCAGCTTGGACATCTTCGCCCGGCAGGACCGGACCGCCTTGCCGTCTACGATCACCGTACAGGCGCCGCACTGCCCCTTCCGGTCGCAGGACTGCTTTGTGCCCGTAAGGCCGAGGTCCTTGCGCAGATAGTCCAGCAGGACCATGTCCGGGTCCACATCGACGGACCGCTTCACACCGTTCACTATCAGGGTGATGGTTTGCATGGTGCTCCTTTCCCCTACTTAGGTATCATCCGAGATTACGGATTCCCTTGTATTGTATAGGATGATTGGTATTTTTAGCAAGATATTATATTTCTAACATGCTTAACTTTGAAGAGCATCAACTCCTCCCCGCCCTTTTCTTGAGACAAAGGGGAAAAAAAAGAGAAATTCACCGTAAGCGGATTCCTATCGGAGGCTGGTTGCCAACGACAGACACATACGGACCGTCGCAGGGTCTTTACGGCGGTCTTCGAGTTATATAGATAGCTGTATATAAGGTATACTGCAGTATGCCCGATTTTTTTATGGATTCAGGACAACGACCTTTTCCTCCGTCATTTCCCGAATCGCGTATTTTCCCCCCTCCCTCCCAAAGCCGCTTTTTTTCGCCCCCGTAGGGCATGTTGCCGACTTTATAGTACGCCGCATCGTTGATCATGACTCCCCCGCACTCGATCTCCCGGGCGGCCTTCGCCACGTCGGCGTCCTTGTGTACGATTACGGCGGCGTTGCTCCCCAGCTCCATAGCGCAGCGCCTCAGGCCGATGCTCCGGATGATGTGATCCCCCACCCGGGTGCTGCCGGTCAGGCTGTAGAAGTTGATGCCCGGGTTCTCAAGGAGCCATTCCCCGACGCCGGATCCCGGTCCCTGGACCAGCTGGATGTGCTCCGGGGGAAGCCCGGCCTGCTGGAAGAGGTCCACCAGACGGCAGGCGCTCACCGGGGTTTGCTGGGTGGGCTTGAGGATCACCGTGTTCCCGGCGGCGATGGCGGGGCCGACCTTCCCCGTCGCCAGGCTCAGCGGGAAATTGAACGGGGCGATGGCGCAGACCACGCCGACCGGAACCCGGAGGGTGAAGGCCAGGCGCTTTTCCGAACCCGGATTGGCGTCCACGGGCACCATCTCCCCGGCGATCCGCTTGGCCTCTTCCGCCAGGTTCTCGTAGTTCCGTGCGACCCCCGCCACCTCGTTCCGGGCCTCCGTAATCGGCTTTCCGACCTCCCGGAGCACGGTCCCGGCAAGGCTTTTTCGGTTCTCCAGGACAAGCAGGGAAACCTCCCCGGGATATCCCGGAAGGGTTGTCACCGGTTCCTCGCCCCGGAAGCCCGATCCGGGCCGCGGCTACGGCGAAACGGGCGGGCCGGGAAGGCCTACAGAGCTACCGCCCGCCGAAGGGCGAGGGAATGCGGGAGAGGCCGAAAGGGAGGTCGAAAGCGCCGCTTAAATGCTCCGGGGTCAGGATATCCCCGGCCGGCCCGGACGCCAGGAGCCGGCCGTCCCGTACCAGGGCGGTCTCCCGGGAGGCGTAGGACGCCAGGGCCGCGTCGTGGGTGGAAAAGACGACGGTCTTGCCGGAGGCCGCCAGGGCCCGGAGGGCGTCCGCCACCCTAAGGGTGTTCGCGGGGTCCAGGGCCGCGGTAGGTTCGTCCATCAGGATGAGGGGGGACTCCTGGGCCAGGCACCGGGCGATCCGGACCAGCTGGAACTCCCCGCCCGAGAGGGCCGTGACATGTCGCCGGGCGAAAGCCCCGTGCCCCAGGAGTTCCAGCGCGGCGTAGGCCTTCTCCTCGTCCGCCCGGTCCGGCTCCGCGAGGGGCGCCAGGTGGGGGGCTCTCCCCAGGAGCACGTACTCCAGGCACTCGAAGCTGAAGGAGACGCGCTCGATCTGGGAAAGGTAGGCCACCCTCCTCGCCAGCTCGCCCCGGGAGTGCGCCTGCACCGGACGGCCGTCCACCCTAACCTCGCCGGTCCGGGGACGTATCCAGCCCAGGGCCGCCAGGAGCAGGGTGGACTTACCGGAGCCGTTCGGCCCCAATAGGGAGAAGATGGTTCCCATTCCTACCCTAAGGGTGACTCCGCGGACCGCGTCCCGGGCTCCCTCGGGGTACCGGAAGCTCACGTTGTCGAACTCCAGCATCATCGCACCACCTTGACCGCCCGGGACAGGAGCAGGGCCGTGAAGCCGGCCGTGCCCAGGAGGGCCGTGGCTATGCCCAGGGGAAGCTCCCCGGGCAGCAGGGTGCGGGCCAGGGTGTCGCAGACCAGGACGAAAACGGCGCCCAGGGCCATGGAGGCGGGCATGGACCTGCGGCCGTCCGCCCCCGTGAGAAGCCTCGCCGCATGGGGTACGATGAGCCCCACCCAGGAGACGATCCCGCTGACCGCCGTCATGGCGGCCACGCCCGCCACGGCCGCCGCCAAGAGCAGGCTCCGCTCCCGCCCGGGCCGGGCGCCCAGGGAGAAGGAGACGGTGTCCTCCAGGGAGAGGACCGAGATCCTCCATCCCGCGGCCCGTAGGACGGCGAGGGAAACCAGGGCGGGGCCCGCCACGGCGGCCAGGCGGCTCCACCCTATCCCGGAAAGCCCGCCCATGGTCCAGTAGGCTATATCCGGAAGCTCCTTCAAGGGATCCGCGGAGTACTTCACGTAGGCCAGGGCCGAGGAGAAGAAGGCCGAGACCGCGATACCCGCCAGGACCAGGCGGAGCACCCAGCCCCCGAAGCGGAAGCGGCGCGCCAGGGCTGCGGAGGCCCCGAGCCCCGCCAGGGCGAAGGCGAATGCGAAGCCCGCCAGGGCCGGCTCCCCCTTCGCCCCCAGTACGAGGGCCAAGGCGGCCCCGAAGGCCGCTCCCTGGGAAACCCCTAGGAAGCCGGGCTCCACGAGGGGATTGGAGAAGATCATCTGGAAGGCGTTGCCCGAGGCCGCCAGGACCGCGCCCAGGAGGGCCGCCGCGATCGCCCGGGGGCAGCGCACCGTGAGAAGGATGGTCCGGGCCAGCTCGTCGGAGGAAAGGATCCGGGGGTCCAAAAGACCCGTCTTCGGATAGCGCCCCGCTAGGACCGCCAGTACCAGGACCGCCAGGGCCGCGGCCCAGAGGAACGCGGGATGCGGCCCGCGGCGGGATTTTCCCCTCCCCGGGGAGTAAACCTCGGAAGCCTTCACCGCCCGGAGTTCCCGGTCAGCGGACGCCATGGTCCCCCGAAAGCCGGGGCTTGACGACCCGGTCGAAGGCCGCGTCGTCGAAACCGTACAAGGTACGGTAGAACCTCCGGGCCTCGGCCTCCATGGACAGGTCCGCGAAGAGCCCGGGGTGGAGGGTCCGGGCCGCCCAGAGGAGCCCCAGGGCCCACCGGGTATCCGGCTGGTCCCAGGAGAAGAAATCCTGGGGAAAGCCCCGGATGGCCCCGGCCTTGCCGGCCTTCAGGAGGGAAAGGCGCGGGTCCGAACGCATGCGCCCGACTACGGCGTCCACCCCCTCTCGATAGCTAATGACTAGGATAAAATCCGGGTTCCAGGCCGCGATCTGCTCGAATCCCACCTTGGCCCACCCTCCCCCGGGGTTTGCGCCAACCCAGACCGGCTCCCCGCCGGCCATCCGGACGATGCGGGTCTGCATCCAGGACTCGGGAGGGACTTCGAAGGAGTCCCCGACGGCCTGCAGAACGAGGACCCGGGGATACGCCGCCTTCGAGGCGGTCCGGGACACCCGGTCCACGACACCCTTGTAGTACGCGACAAGCTCCGCGGCCCGCGCTTCCTCTCCGAAAATCCCGCCCAAAGCCTCCAGGTCCCGGTAGTAGTCCTCCGGTGTCTCCAGGTCCGCGTAGTGGACCCGTATCCCCAGGGCCTCCACGGCCCCCCCCACCCCCTTGCGCAGGGAATTCTTGAAGATCACGAGGTCCGGCTTGTAGGAGGCGTAGACCTCGGCGGGGGCGTTCCGGTCCAGGACGGGCTTGTCCGGGAAGGAGGGATCCAGCGTTTGGAGGAAAGTCCCCAGCCCCTGGTCCGTACCGCCCACCGCGACGATCCTCGAGAGGGCGGAGGGGAAGGCGTAGACCGCGTCCGCCACCAGGGTGACGGCCCGCCCTCCCAAAAGGACCCGGCCGGGGGCCTGGGAGAACGCGGGGACCCGGAGGACCAGGAAGAAAACAAGCGTACAGATAGTCCTATATATCCGTTTAATACTCATCGAATGACCCCCTCTTCCTGAGAAGGAATCATACAGGACGGCAATTTGGCGGTCAAGCGAAGGGGAAGGCCCGGACCCGCTCGTAGTCCTCCCGGGTGTCCAGGTCCACGAGGATCCCGGGGTGTCCGACTCCGACATGGACGGGGGAATACAGGGCCAGGAAGACCTTGAGGCGCCCGTCCGGGGGAAGCGCCCGGGCCTCGGGGATCAGGCGGGAGGGCGCCAGGACCGGGTGACCCGTCCGGCCCCCGAAGGAAGGGAACAGGGGGGATTCCGGCAGGCCCGCGGCCGTCCGGGCCTCGGCTTCCCGAGCCAGGTCCCGAAACGTCGAGGAAGGTACGAGGGGCATGTCCGCCAGGAGGACGAAGAACATGGACGTTCGGACCGCCGCCATCCCCGCCTGCAGGGATCCCATCATGCCGGACGCCCAGCGAGGGTTCCGGACCACCTCCACGGGCGGGAAGGGCGCGCCTTCCGGGGAGGGGCCGAGGCAAAGGGCTTCCTCTATCCTGTCCGCGTTGTTCCCCGCCACGACCAGCACGCGGCAGCCCGCCCCCCGGGCCGAGGCCGCCGCCGCCGAAAGCAGGGTGCCTGCCCGAAAGGGCAGCCCGGGTTTCCACCGCCCCATGCGGCTGGAAGCCCCCGCCGCGGGAATCACGCAGTCGTACATGGGCCGGTCAGGCCCCCCGGGCTTCGGAAACGAAGTCCCGGAGGCGGGCGATCTCCCGGGCCGTTCGCTCCGGGGCGGGCCCCCCCGTAACCTTCCTGCGGGCCACGCAGGCGTCCAGGTCCAGGTAGGCCGCCAGCTCCCGGGCCGAGATCCCGGCCTTCGCGTAGAGGGGGGAGATCCCCGCCAGGTCGGCGTCCGAGAGGTCCGCGGGGCGGCAGCCCCGGTCCAGGCAGGCCAGTACGGCGCCCTTGGCCGCCCCGTAGGCGGACCGGAAGGGGACGCCCTTCAGGACCAGGAGCTCCGCGATGTCCGTGGCCTCCAGGAAGCCCGACTGGGCCGCCTTCCGCATGCGCGCCGGATCGGGGGCCAGGCTGCCCACCAGGATGGCGAAAGCCCGGAGGCACCCGTCCACCGTGTCCGCTACATCGAAGATCGCCTCCTTGTCCTCCTGGAGGTCCCGGCCGTAGGCCAGGGGCAGCCCCTTCTGGAGGACCAGGAGGCTCATCAGCCCCCCGAAGACGCGGCCCGACTTGCCCCGTATCACCTCGGCGGTGTCGGGGTTGCGCTTCTGGGGCATGATGCTGGAGCCCGTGGAGCAGGCGGCCCCCACCTTCACGAAGGAAAACTCCTCGGAGGACCAGAGCACAACCTCCTCGCAGAACCGGGACAGGTGCATCATAAGGGCCGCGGCCGCCGCCGCGTACTCCACGCAGGCGTCCCGGTCCGCGGTGGCGTCCATGGCGTTCCGGGCGGGGCGCGAAAATCCCAGGGCCGCGGACACGGCCTCCCGATCCAGGGGCAACCCCGAACCGGCCAGGGCGCCGGAGCCCAGGGGGCACTCGTCCGCCCGGACGGCGGCGTCCCGGAAACGCCCCCAGTCCCGCTCCAGGGCGGCCGCCCAGGCCAGGAGGTGGAAG
>CAYTYG010000071.1:10948-11867 GCA_964441515.1 uncultured Treponema sp. | reverse complement strand
CGACTCCCCCTTCGACTTGCCGGCGATCTTGCGCACCCGCCCGGTGGAGGGGAAGAAGAGCCAGGTGTCGTCCCCCAGGGTGAGGATCTTGAGTCCTTTGATGGAGCGGGGCTCCAGGAACTCCATGTAGCTGTCGTCGGTCCCGCGTCCGTAGCCCGCCACCCGGAACTCGCGGAAGTCTTTTTCGTTCGCCAGGCTGGGGTAGGTCCGCATGAGGGTCTCGCTCCGGCTGGTGTCCACCGTCTGGGTGAGGTCCACTTTGCGGATGATCTCCCGGGCGGATTCTCCCGCCTCGGCGGACGCGGCCGCCAAGGTCAGGGCCGCGGCGCAAAATACAACGATATAACGGTTCATCCTGTCCTCCTTTAGCTTTTCGAATTGATCTTGTCCCGGCCCAGGAGGGCCGGCAGCAAGGTCGCCGTGATCCCGTACACAGAGAAAATTCCCAGGAAGATGAGCCCGCCGAGTGACGACACGGCGGTGAAGTTCCCCACGATCCAAAGGGAACCGAACCCGAGCATGGTCGTGACCGCGGAGAGGAAGATGGCCTTGGTCGTATAGGAGAGGGCCGTTTCCAGGCGCCGTTCTTCCAGCAGATAGCGCTGGATCAGGTAGCTTCCGTACGCGATCCCGATGCCTATGATCATGGGCGTCAGGGTGATGTTGAACGCCGATAGCTGAACCCGCAGGAGCGTGGCCAGCCCGAAGGCCAGAAGCAGCCCCCCCGCCAAGGGCAGCAAGGCCAGGGCGGCGTAGCGGAGGCTGCGAAAGTTGGCCATCATCAGGAAAAAGACCAGGACGGCCAGGATGGCGCCTATCTTGATCGATTCTTCCACCAGCTCGCTCTGCCAGAGGACCGAGAGGGGCAGGACCCCGGTGATCCGTTCGTCCACCCGGTCCAGTTCCTTGGAAAACCGGA
>CAYTYG010000071.1:0-10938 GCA_964441515.1 uncultured Treponema sp. | reverse complement strand
AGTTCCGCACAACCGTATCGGAGGGGTAGACGGACAGCAAATTCCACCGGCCCGTGCTGTCGAAGTACTCCTTGCGGGTGTTTTCCGGCAGGTCCGCCGCGACCACGGCCCTGTCCGCGGCCAGGAGCCGGTTCGCGTTCGCCTCCATCCGGGCCCCGAACCCGAGGTCCAGGAGGGCCAGGTTCCTCGCTACTCGGGCGGATTCCTCGTCCAGGGTTTGTATCAGTTTCTGAAAAACCTCCCTGCCGGGGCGGCCGACCTCCGCGCCGAATATCTCCCGCACCATGCGGTTGCGCTGGCGGACGATGCGGTTGTCCTCCCCGAGCCCCGCCACCGAGAGGTCCCCGATCTCTATGACGTTGTACTCCAGACGCTGTATCTCCTCCTTGAGGGCCTGCAGGGAGCTCGTATCGTAGGTAAGGGGAGCCCGGTTCGGGGGCGTTTCCCGGAAGGCCCGGATGGTCCGGAGCCGCTCCGCCTGGTCCCCGTCGGAGGGAACGAACTGGGCCGCGGTGGAGACCATGGCGACCCCCCGCATGTCCTCCAGCTTTTCCTTCAGGGCCTGGGCCTCCTCGAGGGTTTCGAGGGAAAGGGCCGCGGTGTACGAGTTGATCCCGAATTGGTCCAGCATTTTGTTGAACGCGACGATGGAGGGCATGTTCTGCGGGTCGAGCTTCATCAAGTCGTATTCAAACTGGATCGAAGTGGCCACGAGCGCACCGGCCGCGGCCACGACGGCGGCGGAGGCCGCAATCACAATCCGCCTTCTCCGGGCGGACCAGAGCCCGACGCGGTTCAGGAAGGCGAAATTGATCTGCGGTATCCTCCGGCCGCCGGAAACCGCCCCAGGGCGGCCGAACCAGAGGAGCAGGGAGGGAAGGATCAGGACCATGGCCAGGAGGCAGGTGAGGATGCCCATGCCCGCCATGAACCCGAATTGCACCATTGCCTTGGATTTGGACAACAGGAACACGAAGAACGCCGCGCTGGTCGAGAGGGCGGCCAACAGAACGCCGCTCCCGGAGCGCGTGAAGGTCTTCCGAATCGCGTCCTCCCGGCTTGAGCCCTCGGAAAGGAAGGAGTTGTAGCTGGTCACGATCTGGATTCCGTAGTCTATACCCATTCCCACAAGGAGGGCGCCGAGGATGCTGGTGAGCAGGTTGATCTCACCCAGCGTGGCGCCGAGTATCCCGTAATTGAAGAGGATCCCCGCCGCCAGGGAGGCGAGCATGAACAGGATGGACCGGACGCTGTCGAAGGATACAAGGAACAGGACCAGGAGCAGGACTAGTGCTATCAAGGAGGGATAGAGCATATCCGCGTTGAGGGCGGCCTCCTCCTCGGCGTTGATGGGAATCGTGCCCGTGTACCCGAAGGAAACTTCGGGGTGGCGCGAAGCCGTTTCCTTCTGGAGCCGCCGTATCTCTTTCATCAGCGCCCGGGTCGAGACCAGGTCCTCCTCCGGAAAGTTGGGGTACAGGGTGAAGACGAGGAGGGAGCCGTCGGGGCTGAAGGAGTATTCCTCTCCGAACAGGGACAGATCTGCCAGGCGGGACCCCGTCGCCTCCAGATCCGCCGTGTTCTCCCGGGACACGGCCTGTCTCAGGGCCTCGATCGAGGTTTCTATCTGGGCCAGGGCCGCTACGGCGTCGTTCTCCTCTTTCGAGGTCTCCAGGCTCTCCTCCGCCTCGTCCCCCGTGTACTCCTCCTCGAAGGCGTCGTTGAGGGCTCGGAAGTGATTCACCAGGTTGATATCCCGCCACATTCTGGCGCTTTTTTCGATATCCTCCGGCTTCTGGAGCAGGAGCCCCCAATCCGCGAAAAAGCCCCGTTCGGGCTTAAGGGAGACGGCGCGGGTGTAGCGCATCGCCTCGGGGGACGCTTCCAGCCGTCCGGAAAGGTCCTCCGCGGCGGCTACCATGGAGGCCTTGTCCGGGCCTTCCACCAGGATGATGGCGGGGGAGCTCCCGGCGAAGCGGTCGTTTATCTCCTCCAGACCGATCACCTTGGGATTGTCCGCCGGCATCATGTCCTTGATCTCTGTTTTTATCTCGATGCGGCCCATGGCGACGAAGCTCAACGCCGTGAGCAGGGCTCCCGCGACGACGATGGACTTGTGGCGCCGGATGATCAGATCGGCCAGCCCCTCGAGAAGCCGGTTCCTTGGTTTCATCGTTCCTCCTTATTGATAGACCGAACGAACAATCAAAAAATACATAGTCTGACTATTCGTACAATAAAAAATATAATAGACTGAACGACCTGTCAATAAACAAATCCGCTTTTCCACGAGGAGAGAAACTTAACTCTAGGCGGGCGGATTGTCCGATGGGTTCCGGGAGAACGGGGGGCTTGGCAGATATCCTCGTTTGAAAGAGTACATGCTAAAGAGTTCCGACATCCAGGAGGCCAGCTTGATCCGGAGGTCCTCCAGCTTCATTCCTGTGTGTTGGCACCATTCCTCCCCGAGCACGAGATAGCCGAGGCCCGGGAAAAGCGCCATGAAGAAAAAAAACGAGGAAAATTCCTGATAATCCCGGATAGGCAGGCCGGCGTCTTCGAAGTACTTTAGGGCCGCCTCCGTGTTTTTTTTGTAATACCGGAAAAGGGGTCCCTCGGCCGGAGTTTTCATCTCCTCCATCAGCACGATCTTCATTGCCCTCCGATAGTTTTCGATGAAGGGCAGGGAATGATCGAGGACGTACCGGTAAAGCGTATCCGTATCCCCGAGTTTCAGCGAATCCAGGGCCCCGGGGGCCACCTCTGCTTTCATTTTCAAGTTGGCTTCCAGGAGACGGTTTACGATGGCGTCGAGAAGGGCGTTCTTGTTTTCGAAGTAGTAGTAAATCAGCGACTTTGTGACCGAAGCCTGGGCGGCTATCTCCGTGATGCCCGTTGCGTCGAAGCTCTTCTCGGAAAACAGTTTTTCCGCGGCGTCCAGTATCCGGTTCCGGATTTCCCGGGTGTTCTTTTCGTCCTTTTCCCTCGACATGGCCGCCTCGGAAGGTAAATTGATTGAACGTTCTAGATATAGTCCCTCGGGCATCCCTTGTCAATAGAAAATCCGGGATCACTCCTTGGTCCATGGAAGTATTTGCTGTCGGTTGCAAATATCGTCTTGCGCGCCTGGTTTTTCCATGGTACCCTAACTGGTAGGACCAATTATGCGGAAGAAGCTGGACGAGGCTACGAAAAGATTGGAACGCGCGATCCTGGAAGGACGCTACAAACCGGGAGACCGGCTTCCCTCGGAACGGGATCTGGCGGTCGAGTACGGGGTGAGCCGCTCCATCCTCCGGGAGGGAATACGAAGGCTCGCAGGTCTCGGACTCCTCAGAACGGAGCCCCAGAGCGGGACCTATGTCACGGACTACCGCAAGGAAGCTTCCCTGGACTTCCTCATCTATCTCCTGGACAACAAGGAGCCCCTGGATCCCGAGATATTCCAGGCGGTCAACGAGTTCCGGGAGGTGCTGGAAACCGGGTGCGCGGCCCGGGCCGCGGCCCGGGCAACCCCGGAGCGGGTTTCCGAACTGCGGGCCGCCCTGGACCGGATGCGCCGGGAGGAGGGGAAACCCGATAGGCTGGCGGAACGGGACTACGAGTTTCACTCCCTCTTCATAGAACAGACGGACAACTTGGCCATGCGCATCCTCTTCAACGCCTGCAAGTCGGTATACCTGTTCTATGTGCGGGTTTTCTACGCCGATCCGGAAAACGCCCCGGCGACCTTCGTCCAGCTCGAGGCTTTCCTGGATCGCTTCCAGGACCGAAACGCCGAGGGAGCGGCCCGGGCCCTCTCCGTCGCCCTGGACTACGGGCGGGAGCGCGTGTACAGGGCTTTAAAACTGGATTCGAACTAGATGTTCGGATACCTACCGTCCCTGGGAAACGATGTCAACGGAGGTAAGGAATGGAAAGTACGGGTGCTTCAACCATAAAAAAGCCCGCGAATCTCTCGTCCCGCGTCCGCTGGCTGCGGGACTATTATTTCCAGGGCGCCCGCAGGCCCTGGAACAACCAGCAGATCAGCTTCACGACCGGCACGGCCTGGGACCTCCAGTACAACGAGTGCAATTACCACATAGTCCCGGAGACTTTTCCCTTCTTCCAGACCTTCACGAGCTCCTATCGGCAGATCGCCAAGCCGGTCGCGCTCTGCGCCGGTTTCTGGGACCTGAGCCTTGCCGAGCGCCGCGCCTGGTTCAACAAGGAGGTCATGACCCGATACATGCCCCGGGAAATACTCCCGGGAGACCTCATCGCAGGGGGACGCTTCAACGTCCACACGTCCCTTTGCCTGACGAAAAAGGAGAACGCGGCGCAGTCGGACGTACTGTACGGCAAGAAGGGGCTGCGCAGACAGGCGATAGCCTTCCATAACCACGGCTTCGGGAACGCCGGCCCCACGGGCGGACACCTGATACCCGGTTACGGCAGGGTCCTGGAGCTCGGTTTCAAGGGCCTGCGGGAAGAGATAGACTCGCACCTGGAAGCTCTGTCCCCGGCCGATCGCCGCGGTCCGCGGGGCGCCCAGCTCCGGGCCATGCGGACAGCCTGCGAAATGCCCGTGGAGCTCGCGGGGCTCTACCGCGAGGAGGCTCTCCGGCTCGCGGCGCGGGAGCCCGATGCCGGGCGGGCCGGAGAGCTCCGCCGCATGGCCGAAAACCTGTCCCGGGTCCCCGGGGAGGGTGCCCGGAATTTTTGGGAGGCCGTCCAGTCCCTCTGGCTTACCCATATGCTGGTGATGAGCGACGAAAACTATCCGGGACCCGGGGTCTCCTTCGGCCGCCTGGACCAGATACTTCTGCCCTACTGGGAGGCCTCCCTCCGGGACGGCATGGACCGCGAGTTCGCCAAGGAAATCCTCAAGTGCTTCTGGATGCACTGCAACACGGCCTACGACTCCATGGTGCGGGTCGGGAACCAGGGAATCACAGCCGGATTCGGACAGCTTTTCAACCTTTCCGGGCTGGGGCCGGAGGGTAGGGACCTCACCAACGACGTGACCTACATGCTTCTGGAGGTGATCGACGAGATGTCGCCCATCCTGGAGCCCAAGCCGAACGTGCGGCTCCATCGCGGCAGCCCCGAAAGGCTCCTGGACAAGGTCGTGGATATGGTCATCTCCAGCCAGGGCGCCCCCTTCCTTCTAAACTTCGACGAACGATCCATGGCGGGCATGATGCGGCAGGCCCGCAGGTCCGGGGCGGACGCCTGGATCAACGAGGGAAACGTACACGACTACGCCTCCGTTGGGTGCCTGGAGAACACCATGGTAGGGAACGACCGCTCCGGAACCGTGGACTGCAACCTGAACCTCCTGAAGGCCGTCGAGCTCGCGTTGGGCGACGGCCATCCCCTGGTTCCCTTCACGGACGGCATCACAGGCGTCCAAGAGAAGGTGCGCAGGCAGGGGCCGTCCACGGGGGATCCCCGCCGCTTCTCCTCCTTCGAGCAATTCTGGGAGGCATACACCCGGCAGACCCGGCACATCGTGGAAGAGATCGTGAAGCTCTACGAACGCGGGGAGGCTCTCCGCGCCCGCTGCCATCCCACGCCCTACCTTTCAACCCTGGTCCGAGGCTGCGCGGAGAAGGGAAAGGACGTCACCCAGGGCGGTGCCGAGCTGGGGTATGTTACGATCGAGGGGGTGACCTTCGCCACCACGGTGGACTCCCTCCTGGCGGTGAAATACCTCGTCTTCGATAAGCGCTTCTGCCCCATGGCGGAACTGATCGAGGCCCTTCGGGACAACTGGAAGGGCCACGAGCTTCTCAGGGCGCGGGCGAAGAACAAGGCACCCAAGTTCGGCCGGGACGACCCGGAGGCGGACGCCCTGGCGCGCCGGGTTATGGACCTCTGGGCCGGGGAGACCTGGCAGTACCGCACGGCGTCCACCGGACGGCAGTTCCGGCCGGGGATGCTCTCCTGGAATTACTGGGTCGGGGACGGGTTCATCCTCCCCGCTTCCCCGGACGGACGACCCAAGGACCAGTTCCTATCCAACGCCATCTGTCCCTCCAACGGGGCGGACATTAAGGGACCGACCGCCAATGCGAATTCCGTGGGAACAGTTCTGGGCGGCAGGGGAGACCGGGCGGACTGGAAGGACTACTTCAATTCCCTCCCGAACGGGGCCAGCCATACGATCAGCTTCAATCCTTCCCTGGTGAAGAGGCCCGAAAACCGCGCCAAGTTCAAGAGCTTCCTTCGGGGCTACGCCGAAAACGGGGGAACGGCCCTGCAGGTGAACATGCTGGATCCGGAGGTCCTGCGCCAGGCGCAGAGGAATCCCGCGGACTATAGGCACCTGCTGGTTCGCGTCACGGGATACAACGCGTATTTCACCTCCATCGGCAAGGAACTCCAGGATGAAGTGATAGCCCGGATAGCCCATGAGCAGATCTGAGTCCGGCCTGGTCCTGGAGATCCAGCGCATGAGCACGGAGGACGGCCCGGGCCTCCGAACCACGCTTTTCCTGAAGGGGTGCTCCCTGCGCTGCCGCTGGTGCCACAACCCGGAGAGCATCTCTCCGAAGCCGCAGCTCCACTGGGCGGCCTCCCGGTGCCTGGGGTGCGGCGGGTGCCTTTCCGCCTGTCCCCAGGGCGCCCTGGGATGGGGCAGCCCCGGCCCCCGGGAAAAAGGCGGGGATACCCGCGTCCTCCGCATCGACCGGACCCTCTGCGAAGCCTGCGGCGCCTGCGCGGAGGCCTGCCCCGGGGGCGCCCTGGAACTCTGGGGGCGTACCCTGGACTCGGAGGCCGCAGCGGAGGAGCTCCTGCGGGACCGGGCCTATTTCGGGCCCGACGGGGGCGTTACGATCTCCGGGGGCGAGGCCTGCCTGCAGGCTCCCTTCGTCCGGGACGTCTTCCTGCGCCTCAAGCGGGAGGGAGTCGGTACGGCCCTGGACACCTCCGGCCACTGTTCGGAGGAACAGCTTTACGCTGCGTGCGAGTACGCGGACATCGTGCTCTACGACCTTAAGGACAGCGACCCCGATCGGCACCGGCGCAACGCGGGGGGAAATCTTGCGAGGATCCTGAGCAATTTCCTCATTCTTTTGGAGATCGGGGACGGGGCGAGGCGCGTGTGGGTGCGCACTCCGATCATCCCCGGCAGGACGGACTTCGCGGAAAACATAGAAGGCATAGCACGGTTCCTCTGCGAACACTCCCGGGATCGGGTGGAGCGCTGGGAGCTCTGCGCTTTCAACAATCTCTGCCGGGACAAGTACAGCCAGCTGGGGGTCGATTGGGAGCTGGCCGGGACGCCCCTTATGCGGCGGGCGGACATGGACGGGCTGCGCGAGGCGGCGATACGAACGGGATGGCCGGCCGAACGGATACGATGGACGGGCATGGTCCGGGACGATAGGGCGAACTAGGCGGATCGAGTTCGTGGGGTATCGGGCGTTTCTTGTGGGATAAGGGGGAGAGAATGGCTGAGCAGAGGCTTTCCGTGCGGGACCGGTTTGAAAAACAGGATTTGCCTTGTTTCGAGGCGGACGGCAAGGTGGGTCTTCTGGCGACCGTCAGTCCGGAGGGCCTGCCCCACATTACCCTAATAACGGCGATGCAGGCCCTGGACGACCGGCGCCTCATATTCGGCCAGTTCTGCGAGGGGCGCGGAAAGCGGTACGCCGAGGCGAACCCACGCGTGGGATTCCTGATCATGACCCTGGACAGGCGCCTCTGGAGGGGAACCGCCCTATGGACCGGCAAGGCGCAAAGCGGGCCCGAGCACGAGCTCATGAACCGCAAGCCTATGTGGCGCTACAATTCCTACTTCGGGATTCACACCGTGCACTACATGGACCTCGTATCCGTGACATCCGTCCAGAACCTTCCCATGGGGGCCGTATTCCGGGGCGTGCTGGCCGCGTCCCTGAGCAAGGGCCGTTCCCGGAGGAAGAAGGGGGAAGGGGAGTTCCGGGAAGCCCTCAATCCCTGGACCCGGGCCTTCATAAGCAGGACGGGTAACCTGAAATTTGTCGCCTACGTCGACAAGGACGGCCATCCCCGCATTTTTCCCCAGCTCGCGGCGACCTGCGCGGACGGCCGGGGTATATACCTTCCCGGGGCGGAGTATCCCGAGGAGCTTGGACGGATACCGAACGGCGCATCCGCCGCGCTCTTCGCGATGTCCCTGGATATGGAGGACGTACTGGTCCGGGGCGCCTTCCGGCGCGACGGGAGGGGCGGGGAGATCTCGGTGGACTGGGTCTACAACTCCATGCCCCCGGTGGCGGAGCAGATATTTCCTTCCGTGGACCTGGCCGACAAGGTGACCGCCTTCTGAGGACGGGCCGGTCGGCCGGCAAAGAAATTCATGGCTGTAAAAAAACGGGCAGGCGATTCCGTCGGATTCGCCGCTTCCGGACGCGTTCCTCCCTGCAAAATATTGCACGTTTTTCTCTGCCTCCGGGCGTAGCGGAGGCCGGGTACCCTTTTTTATGTTAAAAAATTATCCAGAAGTAAAGTCTCCCGAACGAATGCCGGCCTCCGCCCGGCGCCGACGTTTCCGGAAACGCCGGCCGGCCCGCCGACTTGCGGACGGAACGCGGTTCCGCGATACTTGAACCTGCGCGGCTGGGGGAAGGAGGCAAGTGTGGAACGCAAGTGCTTGTACTTCCTTAAGATATTTAAGGCGGAACTCGAGGACCTTCTAGAGGATCTGAAGGCTGTGGAAGAACGCTACAAGACAAGGTTTTCCAGCGCGGAAATCACGAACTACGTACTCTTGGAAAACGAGGCGCTCCTGAGCCGGGAGGAGGAATCGATCCGCAGGTTATTGGCCAGCATTGACGGATTGAATCCCTCACAGTATAAAAGTATCAAAGAAATCGTTGAGGAATTGGACGCCATCGTCCGCGAGTTCATAACCGATAAAGAGTATCCTGCCGCAGTTCACCGGCTGCTGCGCCGGAAAATGGACAAGGTGCTCTCCTACGTTATGGCGGACGAAGCTCCATAGATCTCCATACGGATGAGAGGAAGCCATGGATATTCGAGTTCAGGAGCTTTTGGAGAAAATCCGAAAGGACGGGATCGAGGCCGCGGAATCCGACGCCGCCAAGCTTCACAAGGAAGCGGAGGAGAAGCGTAAGGCCCTCCTCGCGGACGCCGAGCGGGAAGCCAAGGCCATGATCGAGAAGGCCAAGGCCGAGGCCGCCCGTTTCGAGGAAGCCGGCAGGGCATCCCTGGAGCAGGCCTCCAGGAATCTGGTGATCTCCTTTCGGGCCGAAATTGCCGCGGTCCTGGCGTCCATCGTAAAGGCGGAAACGGAAAAGGCCTTTACGGGTTCCGTGCTGGAGGCCGCCATTCCCGCCGTACTCTCCGCGTGGAAGGATAAGGGAACGGACGACCTGAAGGTTCTTCTTCCTCCCGCGGAACTCTCCAGGCTGGAAGGCTCCCTGAGG
This sequence comes from uncultured Treponema sp., assembly GCA_964441515.1. Classification (GTDB taxonomy): domain Bacteria; phylum Spirochaetota; class Spirochaetia; order Treponematales; family UBA12059; genus JAAYUR01. The sequence continues at coordinate 1,516 of CAYTYG010000071.1, read as the reverse complement.
CAGAAAGGCCTCGAACTCAAGCCGTTCCCGGGCATCAAGGCGGGATTCCGGATCGTGGAGAAGGACGGCTCCGCCTACTACGACTTCTCCGCAGAGTCCTTCGCGGAGATGCTTTCCCAGCATCTAAATGCGCGGTTGGCCGAGATCGCCGCGGCGGCGATCCGGAAAGAATAGAACCGTGTCCGCGTACTACTACCTGCGATCCACCCTGCCCACCCTTCTTCCCTCCGCTCCCGCGCCGTTTACTTTCGAAGGATTTTTGGCGCGCTGCGAGCCCCACATGAAGAAGGCGGACCTGGAGGTGCTGCAGGTCTCGCGTCTCCTGGCCCCCGAGGACAAGAGGATGTGCAGGATCATCCGCCGCTCCTCGATCCTCCTGGCCTTCCAGGCCTGGGAGAAGTCGCTCCGGAACGAGCTGGTACGCATCCGCGCCCACAGGCTCGGCAAGGCTCCGGAGCCGTTTCTACGGCCCGGCACCCCGGAGTGGGACGCCCAGAGGGCGGCGCAGGGCGCCGCCCTGTGCGAGGATCCCCTGGAAGGGGAGCTTCTCATAGAGCGCGAGAAGTGGAGCTTCGTGGAAGGCCTGGAAGTGGGGCACTATTTCGACCTGGAAGAGCTTGTCGCATACGCCCTCAAGCTCCAGATCCTGGAGCGCCGGGCCTTGTTCGAGGCGGAGCGGGGAGAGACGTCCTACAGGACGGCATACCGCGAGATACTCGACACGGTGCAGGCGCCCTCGCCGGAGAGCCGCGAGGCGTAGGAAAGAATCAGACCGCATTCGGAGTTATACGATGACGAACACGAAGGGTAAGGTAACGGGCGTCAACGGGAACATGGTGACCGTCCGGGTGGACGGCGCCATTTCCATGAACGAAGTCGCCTATATCGAAACGAAGGGCAAGAAGCTCAAGAGCGAGGTGATCCGCATACGCGGGGACGTGGTGCAGGTCCAGGTCTTCGAGATCACCAAGGGCATACGCATCGGGGATCCCGTGGCCTTCACGGGCGAGATGCTCGCCGTGGAGCTAGGGCCGGGCCTCCTGGGGCAGATCTACGACGGCCTTCAGAATCCGCTTCCCCAGGTGGCGGAAAAGGTGGGCAACTTCCTGGAGTCCGGCGTCTACCTCGACCCCTTGTCCCGGGAAACCTCCTGGACTTTCACGCCCGCGGCCAAGGCAGGGGACAAGGTGAAGGCGGCGGACCTGATCGGCACGGTGCCCGAGGGGGCTTTCACCCACCGCATCATGGTGCCCTTCGGCTTTTTAGGCGCCTACACCGTCAAGTCCGTGGCCCCCGCGGGTTCCTACAAGGTCAAGGACCAAGTAGCGGAGATCCAGGGCGAGGACGGCACGGTCCATCCCCTGACCCTTATGTTCCAGTGGCCCGTGAAGCGGGCTGTCACCTGCTACGCCGAGCGCCTCAAGCCCGTGGACCCCATGGTCACCCACGTCCGCCTTATCGACACTTTCTTCCCGGTGGCCAAGGGCGGCACCTACTGCATCCCCGGCCCGTTCGG
>CAYTYG010000070.1:295-11871 GCA_964441515.1 uncultured Treponema sp. | reverse complement strand
TTCTGCTTCCGGGTCCTGAAAGGTCCCACTACCCGGCAAGGTCCGGAATGCAGCCGGCGGCGGCTTTTTCGAAGGTCTTGCGCCTATCCGGAGGCCGTGCTAGTATATTTCTGCAAAATCCACTATCGAGAGGTGATTCCATGGCCTACAAGGTCACTGACGCGTGCGTGAACTGCGGAGCCTGCGAGCCCGAATGCCCGGTTCAGGCCATCTCCGAGAAGAACGGCGCCCGATGGATCGATCCCGCGCTCTGTACGGAATGCGGAAGCTGCGCTTCCGTATGTCCCGTAGAGGCTATTATCCAGGAATAGCCGCCGTTTTTCGAAAAAGTCGGGCCGCCCGGAAGGGCGGCCCTTTTATTGTCCGGCGGAAGGAGGCGCCGCCGGCCCCGGGCGGGGGATCATGTTTTGGGAAGCCAGAGAACGGCGGTCACGAGACGGGGGTAGAGCCGGGAGCCCAGGTCGGCCCCCGAGGAGGAATCAACCTGGTCGGTGGCCGCGTAATCCGCGCTGCCGGTGCGCAGCCATCGGGCGTGGACCGAGTCGCGCCGGGTACGCTCGTCCTCCATCCCCAGGACGGACTCCGCCACGTACTGGTTGATGAAGATTTTGCTGAGCCATGTGTTGTGGCTGGTCGAGGAGAGCTTCCAGCCCCCCGACACGGGGTCCAGGCAGCATCCGGGCGCAAGCACCGTGTCCAGGTGGCGACGGAGAGCCTTCACCAGGGCGGCATAAGGCCCTTCGGGCGTGACGGCTTCCGACGCTCCGCAGAAACCCGGATATATGAGACCCTCCACGGCGGGGATGATTCGGGAACGATTGTCGCTCTCGAAAACCGCCGGGATGTAGCCCTCGGAGGATAGGACGTGCTCCGCGATGGTTAAGGCGGCGGCTTTCGCGGATTCGTTAGCCGCGCGCGCGTCCGGGGACCCGGCTCCGTCGATCCTGCGGAAAAGGGCTTCCAGGCATACCAGGGCGGACCATGCCTTCACCGCCAGGTAGAGGTTGTTCCGTGCCTGCCCCAGGGAGATGTCCAGGGAATCGTAGGTCGTGATTTCCGCGCCCCCGGAGCAACGATCGGAATCACGGTCCATCACCCCGTCCCCGTTGGTATCCCGTCTGCGTATGGATTCGAGGCACTGCGCCAACGCTTCCCGTCGTCCGAGGGCCCAGGAAAAGTCCCCCGTCAGGTTGGCGTAGAGGCAGGCCGAAAGGGTCCAGTTCAGGGTTTCCTCGTAGCTCATGAAGCTGAAGCAGTCGGTCAGCCCGGAAATTTCGTAGCTAGAGCGCCCTCGGGGGGTGAAACAATCGTCCACGCCCTGATCGTGGGCGAAGGCCAGGCCCAGGCTGTCCTGGTACGACGAAAATTCGAGAAGCGAGTCGATCTCGTTCCGCAGGGTCCAGGGCGAGAAACGTGCTTCCCAGAACGCCTGGTCCACGGTGAGGTCGAGGGTGTTCATCATCTGGTATTCGCCCTCGTTGACCACGAACATCGGCTCCCCGGACTCCGAAAGGAGGAGCTCCGTGTTCGCCAAGTAGCTGTGGGCCGCGTGGGCCAGGAGGAACTTCCGGTCCTCGCAGAGGCCCGATCCGTCCAGCTGCTCGTCCAAGCGGCGGGCCGCATCCAGGGCCCCCCGGGATCCGTCCAGGGCGTTCTCCAGGACTTCCTCCAGGTCCCGGAAGAGGCAGCTATAGTAAGCGTGGGCGGGCCTTCCGGAAGTGACGATGCCCCCACGGAAGACGCCTATCGCTATCAGGAACTCCGACTTTTCTCCCGGGGCCACGCGGAATCGCAGGCCTCCCTCGGACGCCAGGCGCCGAAGGGGACGGTCGCCGTCGAAGGCGGCGTCCACCACCGACCAGTCCATCACTTCCTCGATACCAGGAGCCGGGCGTATCGCGAAGCCCCAGGAAGTGTCCGAGGCCATGCCCAGGAGCTCTCCGGCCGTCGAGTCGGACAAGGGACGGCGTATGCCCTGAAGGGCGAAAAGGCCCGTCATAGGACCCTCGCCCTTGCGGTTGTCGAAGGATAGACGGGCATAGACGGCGGGGCGGAAGGAATCCCTCGCTTGGCCGGGTTTGAGGGCGAGCGGATCCGGGACTTCCCCGAAGAAGGAGATTATCCTCAAGGAGAAGGAGCCGGCCTTCCATTCCTCCCCGGAGAAGGATACGAGCCGCTCTATCTCGTCGGCCTTGAACCAGGAGTATTTCGGGGGATGTTTTCCGTTGTCCGCGGACTGGTCCTCCCGGTAGGCGGCAGCCCCGATGCCCCAACTCTTCCCCGTCCCGAAGGGAAGAAGGCGCGGCTCGTCCCGGCCCACGCGGTATCCCGCGTATAGGCTTGTACGGGGGGGGCGCACATCCCCCACGACCATCCCGGCCCCTTGGCCGACCCGTCCGAGGACCAGGGAAGAGTAGGCACCCCATACTCCATGTTGGGAATAGAAATCGATTTCCGGTACACGTACAGCCATGTTCGCCTTTCATGGAAATCCGAGGTGTAGGGGCCCGGCTCTCCATCCCGACTCAGCATACCGCTCCGGGCGCGTCTTGCTTATCGGGAGAGAGGCTGTGTTTTGCATCGGTCATTTTACCTATAAGCACGTCCTCGGAACTGGGCGAGGGACATCCGTCCCCTACGTCTTGTTGCGGGCGTTCCACTCGACGGCCATCTTCCGAAGGTCGGCCGCCCCGGGCAGGTCGAGCTTGTCCTTGATGTGGTCGCGGTACGCGTTGACGGTTTTTGCGGAGATGGAAAGGCGCTCCGCGATCTCGGCCGCCCCGAATCCTTTCCCGATCAGGGTGAAAACCTCGAGCTCCCGGTCGGAGAGCCGGCTCAGGGGGTCGGCCTCGCCCTTTCCCGCCACGATGCCTTCCAGCATGCGGCGTTCAAGCTCCTCGCTGACGGCTATCCGGCCCTCCAGGACGCTCTTTACCGCGCCCAAGAGAAGGTCCGGGCTCTGGTGCTTCATCACGTAGCCGCGGGCCCCCGCCTTTAGGGCCCTCTCGCCGTAGAGGTTCTCCTCGTGCATCGACACGACCAGGACCGCGGTGTCCGGCCATTCCGAACGTATGGCCCGGACGAGTTCGAGCCCGCTCTGTCCCTGTAGGGAGATGTCCACGATGGCCAGCCTCGGCCTGCGACTTGCCAACAGGTCCAGGGCCTCGGGCACCGAACCCGCTTCCCCAAGGCACTCCAGGTGCAGTTCCTGGTCTATGAGCATGGTTACGCCGTGCCGATAGAGGGGGTGGTCGTCCACCACGATGAAACCGGGGCGAAGGGACATACCTACCTCGCGACCCTGCAGGTCACGGTCGTGCCGCCGCCCATGGAGCGGATACGGAGTTCCCCTCCCAGGACGCTCGCCCTGTACTTGAGTATGTGGAGACCCATGCCGTTATCCTCCCCCGCGTTCGCGGGTATCCCGACGCCGTCGTCCTCTACCTCCACGGACACGGCTTCCCGGTCCATGTGCAGGCCTACCCGGATGCGGCGAGCCCGGGAGTGCTTGATCGCGTTGCCCAGGGCCTCCTGCACGATCCGGTAGAGGTGCAGGGCTTTTTCCGCGTCCTTCAGTTCGAAGCTCCGGGAGACCTCCAGGATTATCTCCGCGGTTCCCCGCTCCTTCGCCGCGGCGACGAGGCTTTCCACCGCGGACACGATGCCCCGGGCCTCGAGCTCCGCAGGGTAGAGTCCCCGGGCCATGGACTTGGCCCGGGCCGCGGTCTCCGCGGCGGTACGCGAGATGGCGGCGGCGGCTTCGGCCTCGGACGCGGATCCTCCGCGGGCGAGGCGGCCCTCGAGCACCGCGGCCATGATCCCGAGGCTCGCTATGTCCTGGCAAAGGTTGTCGTGGATATCACGGCCGATATCGCCCATGATGAGATTGGAGACGTCGAGGATCTCCCGTTCGAGTTTTTTCCGCCTCGCGGCCTCCTCCAGGAGACGCGCGTTGGCCTCCGAGAGTTCCAGGGTCCTGCGGCGCACCTTGCGCTCCAGTTCCCGCTCCCGGTCCCTCTCCGCGGCCATGAGCTTGGCCCCCTTCATGGCTCCCGAGACCTGGTCCCGGATCGCCTCGTACATGCGCCGGTCCCGGGAGTCCGCCGTGCAGATGAGGTACCCGAGCCGGTCGTCGCCGAAGCGAAGGGGTATGCAGACATAGCCGGAGCTGTTTCCCGCAAGGCCCCCCGGCACGAGTTCGGAGGTCCGGAAGCGGAGCCCGTGGGGCGTGAGGATGCGCGCCCCCCTTCCGTCCGCCGCAAGGAGCAGCTTGGACCATTCCGGGGAGGGTCCGGAGGACTCGAAGAGGCTGAGCCAGCAACCCGAAACGCCGAGCTCCCGGGCGCCCCGGGCCAATTCGCCCAGGATGTCCTCCGGAAGGAAGGAGGAAACGAGGGATGCCTCGATTTCCCCGAGCACGCCGGCCCTCTTTTCCGTAACCAGGCGCTGGGACGCGAGGTAGCGGCATTCCCCCTCCGCGATGACGGCAAGAGCTTCCCAACGGCGTTCGGGCGCGATTTTTAGATTCCTGAGGCGTTCGGGATTGCGGCCCGCGCGGACATGGTCGTCCACTGCTCGGGCGAGCTCGTCCGGGTCCATGGGTTCGTCCGGGTATCCGGCGGCGGACGCCATGGACTCCCCGGCCTCGGAACCCCGGATGTAGGGGCATCCGCAGGACTCTCGTACCACGAAGGAAACCGGGGGATGGGCGTCCGGCGAGTCTTCGGCCAAGCCAAGCCGTATGGCCACGCGGCGCATGGCGAGCCTTCCGAGTTCGGCCGCGGGCTGCCGGATCGTCGTAAGGGGGGGCACGGAGAATCGGCTGTCCTCGGTGTCGTCGTAGCCCGTAACGGAGACATCCCGGGGCAGGACGAAGCCCCGTTCCGCCAGGGCGCGCAGGGCGCCGATGGCCATGTGGTCGTTGGCCGCGACGACCGCGTCCGGCCTTCCCCCCGAGTCCAGAAAGGCCAGGATCCGTTCCCGGGCGTCCTCCTCCGTGAAGTCCCCATGGATGACCGGAACGGTCCGGGAGGCTCCCAGGAGGCGCTCCATTCCCCGTAGGAACTCGGCGTGCCTAGCTTCCGATTCCCGGTGGCCCGCCGGGCCTGCAAGGAAGAGGAAATTGCGTCGGCCGTGGACCTGCACGAGGTGTTCGGCAAGGGCGATCATGCCGCCCGCCGCCTCGATGCGAACGTTCTCGATCCCCGGGAACTCTATGCCGACCGTTACGAGTTCGGTACCCCGGAAACGGCCCAGGAATTCGATCTGCTGTTCGTCGGAGATGTAGGTTCCGATCACGTTGGACATGACGATGAGGCCAGAAAGCCCGCCGTGGCATGCCAGGTCGTAGGCGATGTTGTCCAGGGCTTCGTAGCCTATGGGGCTGCAAATCCGCTTTCCGCCGAAGAAGACCAGGGCTACGCCCAGGCGCCGGGCCTCCTCCACGGCTCCGGTCCAAACCGTGTGCTGGTAGGATTCGTCGAACCATGCCGCGAGGAATCCGACTATGGGGGGCTTGCCGTTTTTCAGGTTGGGGTTGGATCGCATCGTTCCCTCAAGGATACCGGAGACCGGGTGCCGCGTCTACGAGGCGGGGCCGGAGGAGGGAACCGTACCCGGTCCGTTCGGCTGCCGAACCGCCGGTACGGGCGGGAAGGACGGAATCGAGCCGGACCCTCCCCCGGACTTTCATTCCTTGATGGCCCCGGCAAGGGTGCCCTGGATGATCCAGCGGTGGCCGAAGATATAGAGGATGACCGTGGGCGCCGCCGAGATGATCGCCGCCGCCGCGTACCGCGGCATCTTGTCCGTACCGTAGGCGTTCAGGAAGGACGCCACCCGGAGCTGCATGGTGAACATCCTCTGGTCCGAGAGGAGAATCAGGCTCAAGAGGTAGTCGTTCCAGGCTCCCATGAAGACAAGGAGGGCCGCCAGGACGGTGGCGGGCTGAGCCAAGGGAAGCATCACGCGGCGGAAGACGGTCCAGTGTCCAGCCCCGTCGATGCGGGCGGCCTCGGCCAGGTCGTTCGGCAGGTTCTTGAAGTAGGAACGGTAGATGAGGGTCCAGAAAGGGATGCCGAAGGCGGCCATGGGCAGGAAGAGTCCGTAGAGGGTATCGTTGAGACCCAGGGAAACCTCCATGCGGTAGAGGGGGACCAGGACCATCTGGCAGGGCACGAAATACCCGATCAGGACGGCGTAGAAGAGGAACTCGGTCAGCTTGCTGCGGTATCTCGCGAACACGTAGCCCGCCAGGGCCGCGGGAGGGAGCGTGCAAAGGATGGCCCCGACGCAGACGATGAGGGTGTTGATGAATCCCTGGTCGATCCGGACCGCCTTCCAAGAGGACGCGAAGTTGCTCCAGCGTATAGTCTTGGGCAGGGCCCAGGGGTGGTAGGCGAACTCTATCTGGGTCTTGAAGACGAAGAGGAAGGGCAGCACTAGAGGCAGGACGACCATGAGCCCAAGACCCAGGAGTATGGCCGTTATCAGGGCTTCCGAGACCCCGTGGCGGGAGCGGACGAGGCGGTTCCCCTTCCGCACGATCCGGTATTCTTGGGTCATATTTTTTCCTCCTCCTTTTTCCGTCCCAGGCTGAATTCCAGGATCGTGAAGACGAGGGAAAGAACGAAGATTACGACGCCTATCGCCGCCGCCTTGCCGTAGTTCCAGTTGACGAAACCGTGCCGGTAGAGCGTGACCCCCAGGGTCATGGTGGCGTAGCCCGGCCCCCCGACGGTGAGCATGTTGGGAAGATCGAAGAGCTTGAGGCTCCCGACCGTGCAGAGGACCGCGAGTATACGGAAGGGATACTTGAGCTGGGGAAGGACGATCCGGAAGGCGTACTGGAAGGCGGATGCCCCGTCAAGCTCCGCGGCCTCCCGCATCTCCCGGGGTATCTGCTCTATCCGGGACATGAGGTAGATGATGTACAAGCCCGTGTAGGCCCAGGTCGCCACCGCGAAGATGGCCCAGAAGGCTATGTCGGGGTCCCCCAGGAAATCGATCGAGGCGAGCCACTTCCAGCCCAGGAGATTGGCGAAGCTCGAGATGATCCCGGATTTCGGCGTGTACACGAATTTGGCCAGCATGGCCGTTATTGCGGAGGGAAGGACGTTCGAGAGGTAGAAGACGGCCCTAAGGGGTTTCGTAAGCCGGTTCGCGTAGTAGGTCAGCGAAAAAGCGATGAAGAAGGCAAGGGGGAGCTGTATGACGATGCTCCAGAAAGCCCATTCGAAGACATGGCTCAAACCCGCCTGGAATTCCTCATCCGCGAAGAGCCTCCGGTAGTTGTCCAACCCGACGTAGGCTTCGTCGCCCAGGCCGGTCGCCTTGAGAAGGGATATTCGGAAGGTCTCCTCGATGGGGTAATAGAGGAAAACCGCCAGGAAAAGCAGCGCGGGAAGCACGCACAGGAAGATGAACAAGGCCCTGCCCGGCTCTTTTTTCCTCCGACCCTTCGGGCCGCCTTTAGGCGGGGTCATATCTTTCGATCGGCTCATCTGGTTCGGCCTCCATCGGGTTCAGGGGTACTAAGATAGTATAAACGAAGCGGGCCCGTTTTACGGGCCCGCCCTTGAATCCCTGCCTCCAAGGCGGCGGACGTTCCTTCGACCGCCGCTTGAAGGCATCGAGGATACAAGGCTATTTTTTGATCTTTCCCATATGCTCGACGCAAAGGGCCTCGTACTTCGAGAGCTCCTTCTTCACGTCCGAGTTGGGCAGGAAGAAGGTCTGGATCGTGTCGTTCAGGGGAGAGGTGACCGAGGGGGGCAGATCCTGGTCCCACCAGAAGGTTACGGTCTTGGCGGTCGCGAAGACGGCCGCGGCCTGGGCGGAGAGCTCGGACTTGGCCTTCACCCCGGGAACGGCGCAGATACGCCCGGGCTCGGCGTTGCAGGCCTCGACGCTCATCGCGTACTTCATGAACTTGACGACGGCGTCCTTTTTGGAGGCCGCGACCTTGGTGGCGGTGAAGCCGATGTCGGTCATGCCCATGATGTCCGTGGCCTTGCCGACTCCGCCGGACTTGAGGGCGGGGAAGGCGTAGAAGCCGAGCTTCTGGTCCGTGAAGTCCTCGCTGGCGTACTGGGCGCACATCCAGGAGCCCGTGATGTGCATCGCGGCCTTGCCCGTGGCCATGAGGAGCTGGGCGTCCCCGTAGCCCTCTCCCAGGGGGGTGGCGCCGAAGTATCCGGCCTTGATCCACTTCTGGTAAAGCTGGGCGGCCTTGACGAACGGGTCGGCGTCAAAGGGGAGCCTGCGGGTGGCTGCGCGGGCCGATGCGTCCCCGCCGTAGCGGTTGGTCAGGTACATGTACAGGGCCAGGGGCGGCCATTTGTCCTTGGCGCCGCAGGCGAAGGGCTGGATTCCCTTGGCGAGGAGGGTGTCGCAAACATGTTCGAAGCCTTCCACGGTTGTAGGAACCTTCAAATTGTATTTCTTGAAGATTCCCTCGTTCACGAAGATCCCCGCCACGGCGAAGAAGGGGGCCACTCCGTAGATCTTGCCCTTCCAGGTCATGGCGTCCCGGGCCGCCGCGCTGCCGGGTATGGACTTCAGTTCCGAGGTGAGGTCCAGAAGCTGGCCGGCGTCCGCGTAGCCGCCCATCACCGAGCCGCCCCAGCCCTGGAAGATGTCGGGAAGGCCCGAGCCGGCGGACATCGTGATCTTGGTCTTGTCCATGAGTCCGGGGTCGCCGAGGGCGATGTAGTCGACCTTGATGTCCGGGTATTTCTTCTGGAAACCCTCAAGCAGGGCCCGGATGTAGGCGTGATCGGCGGTGTCGTCAGGTATGTCCCGCCCCCACACGGTCAGCGTCACTTTCTGTGCGAAAAGCGCCGCCGGTGTAAATAGAACGAGAAGGATAACCGCCAACGCGAAGATACTGCGTTTCTTCATGGAAATTCCTCCGTTTCGGTCGAATGGATGCGCGGCTTGGGCCGCGTACCGCTGGAATCAGGATAAATCCCGCCCGCATATCCCGAAATAGGGTAAACACCGCAACTATAGGTAGGACATTTCACCTATAGGACCTTCCGGGGCCGGAACGTGGCCCGGGAAAGCCGCTTTTCCGTTAGAAAACGGCGCCTACTTCCTGGAATTATACTCCCGTTCCGGCGATCTGGGCTTTGCCGTCCGTTACCTTTTTTTGTATTCTCGTATTCGAGCGAACGCTTTCCCGGAACGGGCCGGGATGTCCGTTTTTTGTTGACAGATGCGGTTTTCCCGCGTATAGAATTCCTTCGTGTACGTACACGGAAGCAGTTAGACAGGAGAATCCGGGGTGGTTAAGCCGAATGCGACGGTGAAGGAGATAGCCCGTCTGGCCGGGGTGTCCATTGGGACGGTGGATCGGGTCCTTCACGGACGGGACGGGGTGGCCGAGGGGACGCGGGAGAAGGTGGGGGCCATCGTCCGGTCCCTCGGGTACAAGCCGAACGCCCTGGCGCGCCAGCTGTCCCTCGGGAAGACCTGGCAATTCCGGGTGATCGCCCCCAGGTCCGGCCAGGATTCGGGCTATTGGGGGCTCTGCCTGGAGGGAGTACGGACGGCGGCCCGCGTCCTGGCCCACTTCGCGGTCCGCGTCGAGGTGCTCGAATTCGACCGCTACGATCCGGCCGAGTATAGGCGGCTCCTGGCCGCGGCCCTCGCGGGCGGTTTCGACGGCCTGCTCCTGGCGCCCGTCCTTCCGGCGGTGATCGGGCCCGCCCTGGCCGGCCTGCCGCTGGGGATCCCGTACGCTTTCTTCGACGCAGCCCTGGACGGGGCCTCCCCCGTCTTTTCCATAGGGCAGGACGCCTTCGCCGCGGGGCGGCTTGCCGGGCGGCTACTGGATCTGCTTACCTCGGGGAAAGGGGATCTAGCCGCGATCGACGCCCATCCCGAGGACTCCCATATACAAAGGCGGGTAGCGGGCTTCGAGTCCTTCTTCTCTCCGGCCTCGGATCGCCGCATCCTGGTGCGGGAATGCCCGGATTTCGTGCTGCCGGAGGCAAGGGATCGCTGGTTCCGGGATCTCTTCCGGGACGAGCCCGGTGTACGCGGACTCCTGGTCGCGAACGCCTCGGGGCACCTCGCCGGGGAATGGCTCGCGGAGAACGGGCGCAAGCGCGATTGCGCCGTGGTCTCCTGGGACCTGGTTCCTCGAAACGCCGCAGCCCTGCGGGACGGGCTTCTGGATTGCGTGATTTCTCAACGCCCCTTTGAACAGGGAAGGATTGGGTTGGAGCGCCTCTATCGGGCCGTAGTACACGGCGAGGCGGGCGGGACCGCTACCGTGGAGACGGAGATTCTGTTCAAGGAAAACATGCCCGTATCGGAGAAGAGGGAGGTGGAAGCTTGAAGCGGGAAAAAGGAAAGGACTACGTCCTCGGCGCAGATTTCGGGACCGATTCGGTGCGGGTGGTCGTGGTGGACGCCGCGGACGGGGCCGTGGCGGGGAGCGGGATAGGTTCCTACCGGAGATGGGCCGGGGGCGCCTACTGCGACCCGGGTGCCAACCGTTTCCGACAGCATCCCCTCGATCATGTCGAGAGCCTCGAGGAAGCCGCACGGGCGGCCCTCGCGGAGGCGGATGCCCGGTTCGGATCCTCCGTGGCCTCCCGGGTTCGGGCGATATCCGCGGACACGACGGGCTCCACACCCTGCCTAGCGGACGGGGCGGGAAGGCCCCTGGCCCTTCGGGAAGACTTCGCAGAAGAACCGGACGCGATGTTCATCCTCTGGAAGGACCACACCTCGGTGGCGGAGGCGGAGCGGATCAACGCCCTGGCCCGGGGATGGGGCGGGGAGGACTACACGAAGTACGAGGGAGGCGTCTATTCCTCGGAATGGTTCTGGGCCAAGGCCCTGCGCGTCCTTTCCACCAATCCGAGGGTCGCGGAAGCGGCCCGGACCGTGGTGGAGCACTGCGACTGGATTCCCTCGCTCCTGACCGGAACGGGCGATCTTGCCTCGTGGCGCCGGAGCCGCTGCGCCGCGGGACACAAGGCCCTATGGCACGCCTCCTGGGGCGGCTACCCCCCCCGGGAGTTCCTGGGGCGCCTGCACCCCCGGATGGCGGACATGGCCGCCTCCCTGGGGACGGAAACCTGGCCCGCCACCGAGCCCTTCGGATCGCTCTGCGGGGAATGGGCCCGTCGGATGGGCCTGCCGGAGGGGATACCCGTGGGGGTGGGGGCTTTCGACGCGCACATGGGCGCCGTAGGCGCGAACCTCGAGCCCGGCACCCTCGTGAAGATCATGGGCACCAGCACCTGCGACATCATGGTGGGCCCCCGGCCCGCGGACGGCCGCGAGCGACTGGTTCGGGGAATATGCGGCCAGGTGGATGGATCCGTCCTACCCGGGATGATAGGGTACGAGGCCGGGCAGTCCGCTTTCGGCGATGTCTTCGCCTGGTTCCGGGGTGTTCTGGCCTGGCCTCTCCGCAACATATCGGGCCTCGATCCGGAGCAGGTCTCCCGCCTGGAGGAAAACCTGCTCCCCGCCCTCGAGGAAGCCGCCGCCGGGGTGGATCCCGGGAAGTCGGGGCTGGTGGCCCTGGACTGGCTCAACGGCCGCCGCACGCCGGA
>CAYTYG010000070.1:0-285 GCA_964441515.1 uncultured Treponema sp. | reverse complement strand
GACGCCGACCAGTCCCTCCGGGGCGCCATCCACGGGCTGCGCCTGGGGACGGACGCGCCCGCCCTCTACCGGGCCCTCATCGAGGCGGCGGCCTTCGGGTCCCGGGCCATCGTGGAGCGTATGCGGGAAGAGGGCCTTCGGATCGACCGCGCGGCTGCGGTGGGAGGGGTGGCTAAAAAGAGTCCCCTGGTGATGCAGGTATCCGCTGACGTTCTCGGCATGGAGATCGCCGTGAGCTCCAGCGAACAGTCCTGCGCCCTCGGGGCCGCCATGTTCGCCGCGGCA
>CAYTYG010000069.1:5987-11887 GCA_964441515.1 uncultured Treponema sp. | reverse complement strand
CTCTACTTCGAGGAGCTGTCGCTGGAGCGGGTCCTGGACATCTACGAGCGGGAGCGGCCGGACGGGATCATCCTCTCCATGGGCGGCCAGACGCCCAACGACCTGGCCACGAAGCTCTACGATTCGGGCGCCGTGGTCTTCGGCACCGCCCCCGAGTCCATAGACATGGCGGAGGACCGGCACAAGTTCTCCGCCCTCCTGGACGAGCTAGGGATAGAGCAACCGGCCTGGAAGGAGCTGACGGACATGGCGGCGGCCCGGGCCTTCGCACGGGAGGTCGGCTACCCGGTTCTCATACGGCCCTCCTACGTCCTGTCCGGCGCGGCGATGAACGTGGCCTGGGACGACGAGAGCCTCGAACGCTTCCTGGACATGGCGGCCGTCGTCTCCGCCGAGCACCCCGTGGTCCTCTCGAAGTTCATCGAGGGCGCCAAGGAAGTTGAGATCGACGCCGTGGCCAAGCGGGGGGAGATCCTCTTCTACGCCATCACGGAGCATGTGGAGAACGCGGGGGTCCACTCCGGGGACGCCACCGTGGTCCTCCCGGCCCAGAGGCTCTATGTAGAAACCATGAAGAAGGCCCGCGCCATAGCCCGCCGCATCTCCGGCTCCCTGGACATCACGGGGCCCTTCAACATCCAGTTCCTGGCCCAGAACAACCGGGTGCGGGTGATCGAGTGCAACCTCCGCGCCTCCCGGTCCTTCCCGTTCTGCTCCAAGGTCAGCCGGGTGAACATGATCGAGATGGCGACGTTGGCCATGCTGGACGAGAACGTGTCCAAGGCCCCCGCCTCCGCGATGGACCTGGAGTGGGTTGGGGTGAAGGCGGCCCAGTTCTCCTTCTCCCGCCTCCGCGGGGCGGACCCCGTCCTGGGCGTGGAGATGGCCTCCACGGGGGAGGTGGCCTGCATCGGCACGGACTTCGAGGACGCCTACCTCAAGGCGATGCTTTCCGTGGGCTACCGGATCCCGAGGAAGGGCGTACTTCTGTCCACGGGTCCTATCGGGGACAAGATAGAGTTCCTGGAGGGCGCCAAGCGCCTTTCCGAAATGGGAGTGCCCCTGTACGCCTCCAAGGGGACGGCGGAGTTCCTGGCCTCCAACGGCGTGGAGGCCAGGTTCCTCCACTGGCCCTTGGAGGAGGCGGAGCCGAACATCGCCACATTCCTGAAGGAGGGAAGGATAGACCTGGTCATCAACGTCCCCAAGAACAACGGAGAGACGGAGCTGCGGAACGACTACCTAATCCGCCGGATGGCCGTGGATTTCGACGTGCCCCTGTTTACGAACGTGAAGGCGGCCCGTCAGTTCGCGGAATCCCTGGCCTACGCCCGGGAAAAAGGACTGGAGATAAAGGCCTGGGAGGAGTACCGGTAGGCCGGCGTAAGCCCGGAAAAGGAATCGACGAAGCGAAGCTTCGTTGCGGCTAGGCCGGCGTAAGCCGGCCTAGCCGTCTACCCATAATTCTTTCGGAAGAGGGTGCGTTAGGAAATGGCTCATGGCCTCCGTGAAACCGTAGGCGCCCGCCCGGCCGAAGGCCACGCAGTCCCCCCTTTCCACAGCCGGGAGTTCCACCGTGCCGAGCCGGTCCAGGGAGGTGCAAAGGGGGCCGGTGAGGACGGCGGGTCCCGAACCGCCCCCGATCGCCGAGCCGTCCGCATGGAAAGCCCGCGCCGGGAAGGGCTGGCCCGTCAGCAGGGGGCGCAGCAGGTGGTTGATCCCTCCCTCCAGGATGGCGAAGCGCGTGCCGCGGCTCTCCTTCACCCGCACGATCCGCGCCACGTAGACCCCGCAGGGACCCGCCAGCCAGCGTCCCGGCTCCACGATCAGCTCCCCCCGGAACCACGGGTTTGCCTCCAGGATGCCGGCCAGGCTTCTTCCCAGGGCCTCGATATCCAGTTCGGATTCCTCCGGGGAGTAGGACAGGCCCAGGCCGCCTCCCAGGTCTATCTGGGCGAGGTTCAGGGAAAAAGAGGCCGCCGCGCGGCGGGCCAAGTCCATCACCACCTTGTAGGTGCGCTCCAGCCGGGCGGCGTCCCGCTCGTTCGAGGCCGCGAAGACGTGGATGCCCTCGATCCGCACCCGCGTGTAGCGCCGGGCCGCCTGGAGGACCCGCGCCAGGTTCTCCTCGTCCACGCCGAACGCGGAAGGCCCGGTGCCCCCGATGATGCGGGATCCTTCCTCGATCCCGGAGGCCGGGTGGACGCGCAGGTTCACCGCCACGGGGCCTTTGGAAAGGCGGTCCACCAGGGCCAGATCCTCCAGGCTTTCGGCCTGTATCCGGGCCCCGAGCTGAAGGGCGCGGCGTATCTCCTCGGCGCGCTTTCCGGGACCCCCGTAAAAAAGGCGGCCCCGGGGCTCCGAGTTCTCTTCCCGAGGCCGGGCGATGCGGGGCAACGCCACCCGGCGCCTTGGAGGCGAGCCTGACGCGGCCAGGGCCCGGGCCGCGCGGTCCAGCTCCCCGGCCGACGCGCAGTCGAAGCCGGCGCCCCTTCGGGCGAAGACGGACAGGAGCTCCGGATTGGGATTCGCCTTGACCGCGTAGGCAAGGCGCACACGGGGGGGCAGGACCCCGGAAAGCCGGTCCCAACTCTCCCGGGCTCTGCGTCGGGAGTAGGCGAAGAACGGCCCCTTCGAGGACGAGGCGAGCCGCGCCAGAATATCGTCGGGTATCGCGAAGAAGTCCATCTCAGCTCCTCCAGAAGGGTGCCAGGCGCCGGACGCCCTCGCGGATGTCCGCCGGGTCTCCCGCCCAGCTCAGGCGCACGAAGGCGCGGCCCGAGGGTCCGAAGGCGGCTCCCGGGACCGCGATGACCCCCCCCTCGTCCCGTACCCGCAGGCAGAAGGAAAGGGGGTCCGCCCGGCCGTCCTCGGGCAGGGAGATCCAGGAGTAGAAGCCCCCCGAGGGAAGTCTCGGCTCCCAGTCCAGGTAGTCCCGGGCGGCTTTGCGGAACGCCTCCCAGCGCCGGGCCAGGGCGGCCCGGGCGCCCGGGAAGATCTCTCCGGACGACTCTACCAGGGCGAGGACGGCGGCTTGGGCGGGGCGGGAGACGCAGCTTGCCAGGTAATTGTGGACGAGGCGCGCCGGCGCCAGAACCTCGGGGTCCCCGCAGGCCCAGCCCACCCGCAGGCCGGGCGCCCCGAAGGCCTTGCTGGCGGAGCCTAAAGCCACGCAGCCGGAGAGTATGCCGCCGTCCAGGAGGCCCGACGGCCGGGATCCCAGGTAGAGCTCCCGGTAGACCTCGTCGGAGACGAGGACGACGCCCCGGTCCCGGCAGGAGGCGTACACGGCGTCCAGTGCTTCCCGCGCCGCTCCCCCTCCCGTGGGGTTGGCGGGGTGGTTTATCACCGCGAGCCGGGCGCGGGGGGCGGCGTCCAGGGCCGCCCGGAGCCTCTGTGGATCGAGGGCGGGTTCTTCGGGAAAGGTGTAGAAGACGGGCTCCGCACCCGCCAGGCGGGCCAGGGCGGCGTAGGCGACGAAGCCCGGGTCCGGGAGCAGGACCTGGTCCCCGGGCCCGGCCCAGGCGAGAAAGAGGGCGGCCAGGGCTCCCTGGCTCCCGGTGGCCACCATCAGCTCCTGGTCCCGGACCCCGCAGAGGCCGGCCAGGGCTTTCCGGAGCTCCGGAAGCCCCGCGTTGGGTCCGTAGGGGCAGGGCGCGGTTTCCGAGGCCCAGCGGGCCAAAGCCGTCCGAGCCGGGTCCGGAAGGTCCCAGGAGGGCTCCCCCAGGCCCAGGGAGACGCAGCCCGGGGGTGCTCCCTCGTTCATGGCCCGTATGAGGGAGAGCCCCATCCCCTCCATGCGCGCGGCGGTTTTCAACGGAGGGCCTCCTCCAGGGCGACCGAGGCCTCGGTCTTTTCGTCCCGGTACTTCACGATGCAGGGGGCGGCCAGGCGTATTCCGTTCCGCGAGGCGTATTCCCCCGAAGCCGGGCGGGACCCGGGCACGACCACCGCCCCCGGGGGGACTTCGCCGTGCAGGACGGCGCCGTTCACCAGGTCCTGGATGGCGACTCCCGCGGAAAGGATGGTCCCGGGCGCCAGGACTGCTCGCTCCCGGACGATAAAACCCTCCAGGAGGGCGCAGTGGGCCCCCACGAAGGCGCCGTCCTCCACCACCACGGGACGCGCCCCCGGGGGCTCCAGGACTCCCCCAATCTGGACCGCCGCCGAGAGGTGTACGTTCGCGCCGATATGCGCGCAGGAGCCCACCAGGGCATGGGAGTCCACCATCGTCCCTTTCCCGATCCAGGCCCCCACGTTGATGTAGGCGGGGGGCATGATCACGACGCCTTCGGCCAGGTAGGCGCCCCGGCGTACCGCGGAGCCCCCGGGGACCAGGCGCACCCCGTCGGACTCCCGGATTATCCGGGGAGGGAAGGCCTCCTTGTCCCGGGCCCCCCCCGGCCAGGCCGGGAAGGGCCTGATTTTCGAGGCCCGGAATCCCGCCAGGATGCCCCGCTTGACCCAGGCCACGGCCGTCCAGGATCCGTCGGCTTCCCGGAGGGCTGCGGCTATCCTGCCTCCTTCCAGCGCGTCCAGGAAGGCCTCGTGGAAGGAGGCCCACCCAGGGCGCGCGGCTATCTCGTCGGGAGAGCCCCCGCAGAAGGACTCCATCTCGGATTCCGTCATCGGAGCGCCTCCCCGCTGTTCCCCTCGAAGAGGAATAGAGGATCGATCAGCTCCGCGGCCAGGTCGTCGAAGGAGTAGAGCCCCTTTCGGCCCCGTATCCAGCGTACGGCTTCCAGGGCGCCCCGCGCGAAGAGGTCCCGGGTACGGGCCGTGTGGGTGAGGGTGATGGTCTCCGCCGGAGCGTCCAGAAGCACCTCGTGGTACCCGATCTCGTACCCCGTACGCAGGCTGGAGACGGAGACCATGCCCGGCTCCGCCGGCGCGAGCCCCCAGCGGTCGTACCGGGGGCAGCCCTCGACAAGGGCGTCGGCCAGGGCCTTGGCCGTACCGCTGGGGGCGTCGGCCTTGTTCCGGTGGTGCCGCTCGGAGATACCCAGGTCGGACTCGGGATACTCGGCCGCGAAGCGCCCCAGGGCGAGGGAAAATCGGCGCAGGAGGGCCGCGCCCAGGGAGAAGTTGGGGGCCGTCAGGACGCCGATCCGGTCCCCCACGAGTGCCCGCAGATCCGGGATGCTCCATCCCGAGGTCCCGATGACGAGGTCCGTGCCCGTCTTCAGGGCCCACTCGACGTGCTCCCGGACCGCCTCGCCGCGGCTGGCGTCCAGGGCCACGTCCACGGGGCCCCTCGGGGTGTAGCCTCGCCCCAGGGCCCAGGCCACGGCGATGCCCTTCGCCTCCTGGGAACGCTCCAGGACGGCGCTTCCCAGGCGCCCCCGGCCGAATATCCCGACCCTTAGGGGGAGGCTCTCCGGGTGTTCGGTTTCGCGTTCCCGGGAGGGCGTTTCCGTCTTGATTCCGACGGGAACCCGAGCGTCGGCCGGCCCGGGGGGTGCCGGGGACTTCGGCGGATCCCCGTGTTTTTGGAAGCGGATGGTTTTCGTGCGGGCGGATTCCGTACGGCGGGCTTCCGTACCGGAAGCCTCCGGGGCGCGGGGCGGCAGAACGCGCAAGACGGTCTGGCACTCCGCGGATTGAAGGTTGTGCGACATGGCACCTCCAATCCGAGGGAGGTCCCATGGGCGAACGCGAATCCCTTACCCTATGGGACGTATGCCCACAGCGCAATTGGCGGGAAAAGCGAATCATCCCTCTGGCACTCCGCGGGCGGATTGGGTTTTGCCCGCGACAGCCGCCGGGTGTTGACCCGGTCGTCCAAGTCGGCGCGGCAGCGGCTCCGCGCCTTCCTTCGGCGATCCTCCCCCTTCGGCCGGATTCCAAGGGACCGCTCCCTCCTCCGGCGTACTCATGGGGATCGCTCCTCCATCGGTGAG
>CAYTYG010000069.1:1179-5977 GCA_964441515.1 uncultured Treponema sp. | reverse complement strand
TACCATGCGGCGGAAAGGGAAAGCAAGCGGTCCTTGGATTTTTATGCGTTCCGCGGACAAGACCCAAATCCGGTCAGGAAAGGTTCCCCGACGCGGAATAACGGTCGTACTCGTCCGGATCGAGGACATAGTCCCAGGTTCCGGCCCGGGTATGCCTTCGGCCGCCGAATCCCTTTTTGAAGAGGGTGAGGCCGGAAAAGGGATGGTCGGTTTCCCCCGGTGGGCTCACCCCCAGAAGATCCATGCGGCGCGCCCCCGCCTTCGCGCAGTCCACAAGGGACCGATAGAGGATTGCGCTTGGGCCCGCGGCCTCCCGGTGCTCCCAGGAGGAGGCCGCGAAGAGGTACCAGGCCTCCTCCCGGACCCGGGCGATGACGGCGGCCGCGGCCGGCTCCCCCCGGGAGTCGGCCAGGTACAGGTCCAGATCCAGGCCGTGCTCCCGGGATGCCCGGAACAGGTTTCGGAACTGGGAAGCCGGATGGGCGCGCATCTTCTGCCGCCGCGCCGTTTTCCGGTAGAGCCTGTGAAAATCCCCGAGCCCCGCCTCCCCGGCGCGCACCACCGTTGTCTGGCGTCGGGCCGCCAGGCGAACCGAGTAGCGGGTCCGGGAGTCCATCCTCGCCCGGATCGCCTCCTCCCCGCCCTCCAGGTCCAGGATCATAGTATCCAGGCAGGTGTTTTCCAGCGGCGCCTTCCGGAGCCTGCGGCGGACCGTCGAGGCGTTCATCCGGAGCTCCTGGAGGCGGCGGTCCAGGGGATGCCCGCTGTCGTCGGTCCAGGCCTTCGCCATCAGGTCCCAGCGAATGAAGATACAGTCCGGGGGAAGGTACGGCAGAAGCCGTATGGACAGGGACTCGAGAAGGGCGCCCCGTTCTTCATGCGCCCGGGCCCGGACGGCCGGAAGGGCAAGGGGGCCGGGGAAGTAGGCCATCGAGCCTGTAGGGCTTATCCTCCGGCATAGAGGGGAAAAGCCCAGGGCCGTCTCGGCGGGCCGCCAGCCCTGGGTTGTCTTCCAGGCCTGCCACGCGGGATGGCGGAAGAGCGAGGCGGGGGCGGACTCATCCCTCATGGAGGATTTTTTCCACCCGGACGCTCATCCATCCGCCGGGGCTTTCGTAGCGGAAGGCCTCACCGGACCGCCGTCCCAGGAGTTCGGACCCGAGGGGGGAGAGGACGGAAATCCTGCCCCCCTCGATGTCGGCGTCCGCCGGGAAGACCAGGGTATAGAGGTATTTTTCCCCGTTCTGTTCGTCCCGGATCTCGACCGAGGAGCCCATCGCGACATGCTCGATATTCTCGGCCTGGAAGGCCAATGCGTTCTTGATCCTGTCGTTCAGCGCGGACGCGCGGTCGGGTTTCCGTTTCCTGCTCAGGGCGAGGGAAAGCGCGGATAGCCTCTTATAATCCGTCTCCGTCAATTTCGGCGTTTGCATGGGATTTCCTCCGTGGGGGATGTCGATTTGAATTCAAGATAATCCTGTACGGAGGATGGGGGTATTCCCAGTTAATGTGTACAAAACATGTATGATTATCTACAAGGTATGCCCGAGGATATCCTGAGAGCTGGAGGACAGGTTTCCAAGAAGGCCGGCTAGATTCACGCCCCGGTCCGACACGCGGAGCTTTTTCCGCAGGTTGTGGCGGTGCCTCTCCACAGTTGCCAAGGCTATGCCCAGGAGTTCGGCGATCTCCTTGCTTGTGCGTCCGTTGCGGACCTGCACCGCTATTTCCCGCTCCCGGGGGCTTAGGGTCGGATAACCCTCCGGACCGGCGCCGAGGGAGTCGACGTCGCGCCCGAGCTCCCGGACCAGCAGGTCCAGGTACGAGTCCCGGCGATCCGCCGTCAGGCTCCCGTCCCGGGCGCGCTCCGCCAAGGGCAGGATCTCCGAGGCCAACCGCTCCCGGAAGGCCCGGAGGGTCTTGCGGCGGTCCGCCTCGATCACGGAGAGCACCTCCCGGAGCGCCACGTTCTTGGCCGAGAGATCCTCGGAGGCGGCCCGGATACGGGTTATCAGGTTGGAGGTTCGAAGGATGGACGCGGCGATCACGAGCACCGAATCCAGGAGGGCCAGCTCCTGGGGGAGGAAGGAGAGTCCGGGGTCCGAGTACCGGATGCGTACCGTCCCGCGCCAGCCCAGGGAAGCGTCCTCGGGGAGCGAGGCCTCCAGGACGGGCCGGAGGTGCCCGTCGTCCGGGGGCTTCGGGCCGCGGCGCGCAGAGACGGTCTGTCCCGTTTCTATCCTATCGAAGAGGACGTCGCAGGCGGCGTTGGACTCGTGCTGCATCGCGGCGCACAGGGCCCGGGCTATACCCTCGGCGGCCGCCTGGGGCTCCGGGGCGCCCGCCGCCAGGAGGCAGATGGAATAGATGCAGGCCAGCTCCTTCTCCCGCTCCCGGAGCCGGTCTTCCGTCCTCGACATGGGACCATGATATCCGATACTCGGGCGGGTTCAAAGGGCAGGGCCGATTGGTTTATACTTGCCAAGGATATCCTATGGAGACAATCAAGACCGTTTTCAAGATCGGGTACGGCCCGTCCAGCAGCCACACCATGGGTCCGGCGCTGGCCGCCGAATCCTTCCGGGAGCGGCTGCCCGCCTCCTTCTACGAGGTGACGCTCTACGGGTCCCTGGCGGCCACCGGGAAGGGGCACCTGACGGATGCCGCCCTCCTCAAGGTGCTGGGACCGGAGACCACGGAGATACTCTGGCGGCCCGAGGTCGTTCTGCCGGAGCACCCCAACGCACTCCGGCTGGAAGCCTTCGACTCCGGCCGGCGGTCGATGGGCTCGGAAACCTGGTTCAGCGTGGGCGGAGGGTCCGTGACCCGGGACCCCAAAAAAAGGGGCGGCTCTTCGATCTATGAGCTTTCCAACATGGAAGCGATCCTCGCGTGGTGCCAGAAGCAGGGGAAGAACCTCTGGGAATACGTAGCCGAACGGGAGGAACCGGACGTCTGGGACTATCTGGACGCGGTATGGCAGGTCATGGAAGCCGCGGTCCGGAACGGGTTGGACCACGAAAGCCGCCTGCCCGGCCCCCTGGACCTCGCGCGCAAGGCGTCCTCCTACTACACGAAAGCCCAGCTCCAGAACGACCTGGTAAGGCAGCGGTCCCATCTATACGCCTACGCCCTGGCGGTGGCCGAGGAAAACGCCTCCGGGGGCCGTATCGTCACGGCTCCCACCTGCGGATCCTGCGGCGTGCTTCCCGCGGTCCTCTATCTGGCCCAGGAGTACTACAAGTTCAACCGCAAGAGGCTCCTCCACGCCCTGGCCACGGCCGGGCTCGTGGGGAACCTGATCCGGACGAACGCGTCCATCTCCGGGGCGGAGGTGGGGTGCCAGGGCGAGATCGGCACCGCCTGCGCCATGGCGTCCGCGGCGGCGGCGCAGCTCTTCGGGGGCACCCCCGCCCAGGTAGAGTACGCCGCGGAGATGGGTCTGGAGCACCACCTGGGGCTCACCTGCGACCCCATCCTGGGCCTGGTCCAGATCCCCTGCATCGAGAGGAACGCCTTCGCCGCCGCCCGGGCCATGGACGCCAAGGACTACGCCCTCCTGTCCGACGGGATACACCGGGTCAGCTTCGACCATGTCGTGGAGGTCATGAGGGAGACGGGGCACGACCTGCCCACGCTCTACCGGGAGACAGCCCTCGGGGGGCTCGCCAAGCGGAAAAAACAGCCGGGCCCGGCGCCCTGATCCGTCTTCGCCGCGGCCTTATCCCGGGGGGCTAGGAGGCGGGTTTCCCGGGGACCCAAGCCAGGGTCTCGACGGCGAAGAGGCTCTCCAGGGACCGCTCGTACCCCTCCCGGGTAAAAGCCGGCCGGAAGCTCCTGCGAATGGAGAGCGCCCGTTCTCCGCCGTTCCGGGCCAGAGCGTACGCGGCGCGGGCCAGGATCCGCGCGGGCTCGTGGAGGGCCCGCGCCGGGTTCGCCATGCGGAAGTCCGGGCCGTGGATGGTTCCCGTGAAGCCCGAGTAGCCCAGCTGGCAGGTGGGCACCAGGGCCGCGACGTCCCCTATGTCGTCGCTCGCGAAGGAGCGGTCCCGGAAGTCTATCCGGGCGGAATCCGAGACCTCGCGCGCCGCCTCTCCCAGAA
Organism: uncultured Treponema sp.; assembly: GCA_964441515.1. GTDB lineage: Bacteria > Spirochaetota > Spirochaetia > Treponematales > UBA12059 > JAAYUR01. The sequence continues at coordinate 1,875 of CAYTYG010000069.1, read as the reverse complement.
CCTCGCCCAGGGCCGGGTCGGGCAGGAAGGGTTGATACCCCGGGGCGTTCTCGATCCGAACGCTTCCCCCCACGGCCACGGCCCCCGAAGCCAGGGCCCGGTCCACCTTGGCGTTCGCGTCCAGGATGGCGGGCCAGGAGGCCCCCCGGACGTAGGTCTCCAGGACGGCCAGGTCCGGAACGGTGTTGACGGTAAGGCCCCCGGACTTCATCACCGGGTGCACGCGGATGTGGTCGTCGTCCCGGAAGGTCTCCCGTTGGGCGTGGAGTGCGAACATCGCGATGGAGGCGGCGTTGAGTGCGTTAACTCCCTTTTCGGGCTGCGCCCCGGAGTGGGCGCTCCTTCCCAGGAAGGAGGCTCTCTTCGCGAGGAAGCCGTTCAGGGTTCCGTTGACCGTGGCCACCCGTTCCGGAGAGTCCGCCATGGAGTGGTACTTCAGGGCCACGCAGGCGTCCTCGAAGACGCCCAGGCGTATCATCTCCTGTTTTCCGGAAAGGAAGCGGATCCGGCCCTCGGACCGGAGGCCCAGACGGAATTCCATCTCCAGGTACTCCTCCGCCGGGGTGCCCAGGAGGACGATGCGCACCCCCTCCCGCTCGTGGACCTGGACGGCGGCAAGGGCGCGGAACACGGCAGCCATGACCGCCATCTGGGCGTTGTGGCCGCAAGCGTGGACGGCGCCGGTCTCCTTGTCGC
>CAYTYG010000069.1:0-1169 GCA_964441515.1 uncultured Treponema sp. | reverse complement strand
CACGTGTTCGCACGCCTCCGCCATCTGGAGCAGCTCCTCCCGGCGCCCCGGGCGTAAGGATGGCGTCCATGTCGGCCACAAGGAATACCGCGGGGGCGTCCCTGGGGCCGAACTCGGCCCTTACGCCGGTAAGCGCTATCCCGGTTTCTATCCGGGCGCCCGTGGACGACAGAGCCTCAGCCAGGATGGCGGCCGTTTTCTCCTCCCGGAAGCCCAGTTCGGGATTCCGTCCCAGGGTCTCCGCCAGGCTTTCGGTTTCCTTCGAACCCGTCGAGAGTTCGTCCTCGATCCTGTCGACGTACGATTCCTGTTCCATTAAGAAAGCCCTCCCCATAGCTCTATTGCTCCGCCGTACCGACGGATCGGATGGTAGCTCCGGGAGGGGCATTTTACAATACGCGGCTCCGCCGGGCCGGGAAGCGAATGGAAAGGGGATTGTATTAGCGTCGAACCTCCCCTATGATGTGGAATCAATCAATTTTGGAAAGAACGCGCCGTCAAGCAGTTTAGGAAGGTCTATTTGGAGGTAAGTATGAGACGCTACACCCTGATCATCGTTCTTCTTCTCTCCCTCGCGGTCGCGTTGCCGGCCGCGGCAGGGCCCACTTCTGTCTTCCTGCTCATATCCGGTTCCCTCGGGGACAAGGGGTTCAACGACTCGGCCAAGGCCGGGCTCGACATGATCAAGGCGAAATACGGCGACAAGGTCGTCACGAAATACACGGAGCTCGGGGCCGACACCGCCAAGTACGCTCCCTCCCTGGAGGACGCCGGCGCCGAGGGGTACTCCATCGTTTTCTGCTCCAACAACTTCCGGAGCGCCGTCCAGGAGATCGCGGTCCGCTACCCCAAGACCCTGTACGTTATGTACGACGGCTGGGTGGAGGGCGAGATCGGGAACGTCTACTCGGTCCAGTACAAGAACTCCGAGGCCGGCTACCTTGCGGGGGTCCTGGCGGGCAGCATGACCAAGGTCAAGGGCGACGGCCGGATCAATCCCGAGAACGTCATCGGTTTCATCGGCGGCCGCGACATAACCGGCATCAACGACTTTTTTGTCGGCTACATAGCCGGAGCCCAAAAGGTCAATCCGGCCGTCAAGATCGTTTATAACTACGTGAATTCCTTCACGGATACCGCCAAGGCCAAGGATCAGGCCCTGATCCAGT
>CAYTYG010000068.1:0-12025 GCA_964441515.1 uncultured Treponema sp. | reverse complement strand
TCCCGACTGGGAAATAATCGACGGAACGTTCGAACCCCCGGCATCCCGGGGCTCCCCCTCCCGGGGACCCGTCCGTTCCGCCCCGGAGAGCCTTTTCGCCCTTTCCAACGGGTACCTGGGCATACGGGGCTCCCCGGAGGAGGGCGGAGGGCAGCCGGGGGCCTTCGTGAACGGCTACTTCGAGCGCACCCCCATCTCCTACGGGGAGAGCGCCTACGGCTATCCCCGCTACCACGAGACGATCGTGAACCTCCCGGGGGGCGTGGACTTCCGGTTCGAGCTGGACGGATTCCTCCCGGGCCGGGACGGGCGCGTACTTTCGGAGGGCCGCCGCCTGGACCTGCGACGCGGGGTCCTGGAACGGTCCCTGGCCTGGCAGGCGCCGGACGGCCGCAGGGTCCGCTTCTTTTTCGAGCGCCTGGTATCCCTGGCAAGGCCCTCCCTGGCGGCTTTCCGGGTAAGCTGCGTCCTCTCCGGGGGGCCCGGGAAGGCCGTCCTCCGTACGGAGCTGCGCACCCTGCCCGCCAACGCCGAGGCCGGGGAGGATCCCCGGGTGGGAGCCAAGTTCCGGGAGGCCCCGTACCTCGTGGAGGAAAGCGGAACGGAGAGCTGCCGGGGCTTCGTCCGCATCCGAACCCGGGCTTCCCGTCTGGGGCTGTCCGCGGCCTGCGCCTGCGCGGCCGTCCGCCGTTCGGGCGGCCCTCCACCGTCCGGCGCGGAGCCCCCGGGAGAGGCCCTGGCCCCCGAGGCGGCCCGGACGGGGAACCCGGACTATCCTTCCCTCATTACCGTCTTCCGGGCGGACCTTGCGGAGGGGGACCGGGTCGTCTTCGAGAAGCACCTTTCCTACCGGAGGGACCCGGACTGCGGGACGGGATGGAAGGAGGCCCGGGAAACCGCCGCGGGGAAGCCCGGGAAGGCCCGGGACGGGGCCGCCTGGCTGGACGAACTCGCCCTGGGGGACGTCGAGGAAGCCTCCGGCCTGGGCTTCGATTTCCTCCTTGCGGAGCACTCCCGGGTCCTCGAATCGTTCTGGGAGGCCTGCGGCCTGGAGATCGAGGGGCCGGAGGGCCTGGCCGCGGCCCTGCGCTTCAACCTCTTCCACGTCTTCCAGGCCGCCGGAAGGGACGGCCGGACGAACGTCCCGGCCAAGGGCCTAACGGGCGAGGGCTACGAGGGGCATTGCTTCTGGGACACGGAGATATACCTTCTGCCCCTCCTGACCTACACGGCCCCCGGGATCGCGCGGTCCCTCCTGGAGTACCGGCACGCCATCCTGGAAAAGGCCCGGCAGCGGGCGCTCCAGATGGGGCACGCCCGGGGAGCCCTCTTTCCCTGGCGGACCATCTCGGGGTACGAGACCAGCGCCTACTACCCCGCGGGAACGGCCCAGTACCATATAGACGCGGACGTGGCCTACGCCGTCGTCCGGTACGCCCGGGCCTCCGGGGACCGGGATTTCCTCCGCGGTCCGGGGGCGGAGATCCTGGTCGAGACGGCCCGCCTCTGGGCGGACACGGGGCACTACGGCCGGGACGGCCGCTTCCGCATCGACGAGGTGACGGGCCCGGACGAGTACAGCGCCCTGGTGAACAACAACGCCTATACCAACATCCTGGCCCGAGCCAACCTGCGCGCCGCGGCCGGGGTCCTGGAAGGCCTGGAAACGGAGACCCCCGAGGACGGGGCTCGGCTGAGGGACGCCCTGGGCATCCACCCGGAGGAACCGATGGAGTGGCGCAGGGCCGCCGACTTTATGTACATACCTCCGGACGAGGGTACGGGGATCATCCCCCAGGACGACTCCTTCCTGGACCGGGCGCCCTGGGACTTCGCGGGGACGCCCGCCTCCAAGTACCCCCTCCTGCTCCACTTCCACCCCCTGGCCATCTACCGAAGGCGCGTCCTGAAGCAGCCGGATCTTCTCCTGGCCATGATTCTGCGGCCCTCGGAATTCGATGCCGACACGGTGCGTCGCAACTTCGACTTCTACGAGCCCCTGACCACCGGGGATTCCTCCCTGTCCCACTGCGCCATGAGCATCGCGGCCGCCGAGGCCGGCTACCCGAAAAAGTCCTGGGAGTACTTCCTGAGGACCGCCCGCATGGACCTGGACGACTTGCACGGGAACTCCTCCCACGGCGTGCACATAGCGGCCATGGGGGGTTCCTGGTCCTCCCTGGTCTACGGGTTCGCGGGATTTCGGGACGACGAGGGGGAATACGCCTTCCGCCCCCGGCTTCCTCCGGCCCTACGGCGCCTGGCCTTCCGGCTGAGCCTGGGCGGCGGCACCCTCTCGGTGAACCTCACCCGCCAAGAGGCGGAGTACTCCTGGGACGGCCCGGAGCCCTTGACCCTTCGGCACGGGGACGCGCCCCTCCTCCTGGAAGGCGGAGGGAAGGTCCGCTGCGGTCTCGGGGATCCCGGGAGGGCCTAGGCCGCCGGGGCGGCGGCGCGGACGCGGCTAGCCCCGGGTATACTCGGTATAGAGGTACCGCTTGATCTTCTTCGTCGCGGTGGCCTCGAACTCATCCTTGCGGATTACAAAGCCGGAGATTTTCTTGTAGGGCTCCAGGCCCCGGTTGGCGGCCTGCACCTCGGTCCGCACCTTGGACTCCACGAACTCGTCGTCGATCCCGGCGCCGGGGTTGTCCTCCTGGATGGCGTCGTAGTCGGGGTGGATCACGGCGAAAATGTCCTCCGCGCTCTGGCCGGCCTTCTTCCGGCCCACGACCAGGACCGCCTGCACCACGCGGGAGCCCTCGAAGCGGGCCTCGATCTCCTCGGGGTAGATGTTCTTGCCGCCCCCGGTAACGATCAGGTTCTTCTTGCGGCCGGTTATAAAGAGGAAGCCGTCCTTATCCAGGCGTCCCAGATCCCCGGTCTTCAGGAATCCGTCCCCGGTGAAGATCTCGGCGGTGGCCTCGGGATTCTCGAAATATCCCTTCATGAGGGAGGGGGACTTCACGGTTATCTCCCCGATGCCCTCCTCGTTGGGGTCCAGTATCCTCAGCTCTGTGTACTTCACCACGAGCCCGGCGGAAGCGTTGTTCCTGTGCTTCAGGGTGTTCGTGGTGATCAGGGGGCCGTTCTCGCTCATTCCGTAGCCCTGTACGATATTGAAGCCCAGGGCGTCGAAGAAGTCCGCCGTGAAAGGGCTTAAGGGGCCTCCACCCGCGACCAGGAGCCGGAGGGAGCCTATACCCACCGTATCCCGTACGCCCCGGAAGACGGCTCTTCCGAAGCCCCGGAACCCCCCGCGGGAGAGGGCCAGGGAGACTCCCATGAGCCCTTTCAGGACGGCGGCGAGGATCTTGCCCTTGGCCCGGAATCCCTGCTCCACGGCGGCCTTGACCTTGTCGTACAGGAGCGGGACCGCGATGAGGATGGTTCCCCCGGAGTCCCGGGTGTCGTCGATGACCACCTTCCCCACGAGCTTCTCCACGATCGTGAAGGACGCCCCCACGCAGAGGGGGGACACGAAGGAGCAGGTCGTCGGGTAGCTGTGGTGTAGGGGCAGCACCGTCATGAACACGTCCTCGGCGTAGATGGGCAGGGAAAGGATGGAGGCGTTCGCGTTGGCCAGGATCCCGTGGTGCGTGAGGACGACCCCCTTGGCCAGCCCCGTGGTCCCGGAGGTGAAGATGATGGACGCCGCGTCGTCCGGGGCTATCCGGTCCGCGGCCGGAAGGGCAGGCGGACCCCCCGGGCTCTTCCCGTCTTCGGGGTCCAGCCCGGCGTACGAACCCGGGCCCTCCCCGTCCAGGAGGATCACCGAGGCGATCGAGGGGGCGGCCGCGGTAAGGACGCCCGCGGACTCGGCCTTGCGGGAGGACAGGAAAAGGGCCTTCGGCTTGGCCAGGCGAAGGACCCCCGCGGCCTCCTCGTCCCGGAGCTGGAAGTCCACGGGAACGATGACCAGGCCCGCCACGAGGGCGCCGATCCAGACGGCGCACCACTCGGGTCGGTTCTCCGCCCACAGGGCCGCGCGATCTCCCTTGGCGAGCCCCCGGGCCAGGAGGGCCCGGCCCACCCGGCGGGCCTCCCGGGCCAGGCGGCGGTAGGTCCACTCGGTGAATTCCCTCTGCTTCCCGGCCCGGTACCTCAGGGCTATCCTGTCCGGCCACCTGGCCTCTATGTCCGCCAGCCAGGCCGAGAAATTCGGATAGTCGATGTCCGGCCAGTCCGCTATGTAATCCTCGATTTTCAGCATGTCCGCTCCCATTCCGCCTGAGAGGCGGTTCAACGGAACGCTAATCCCAACGCCGCGGGCTGTCAATACGGAGCTGGCAAACGGGCCGGCGACGGTCGGAAGAAAAAAAAGTTGTTTCTTCGGCGGATGGATGGTATGGTGGCCTTTCCCGATAGTAAAAAAAATGTAACAGCCCCCGGGCTCCTTCCCAAAAACCATGTGAGGAGGTATCGAAAGATGCCGGAAAAAGTGGCCAGAGAAAAAAAAGTCGGTTTCGGCGGCGCCCTGTTCGTGCTTCTCTTCCTCTGCGTAGCCATGTTCGTTCAGATCTTCGTCCTGCACCAGGACTGGGTCACTCACATCACGCTGCTGCTGGCGGGTCTCGTGGCGGGAATCGTCGCCATGCTCTCGGGGTTCACCTGGCAGGATGTACAGGACGGGATCCTGTACGGCTGCGGGATCGCAATGCTGCCCATGCTGATCCTCATGCTCGTGGGCGTCCTGATCGCGTCCTGGATACCCGCCGGGGTCATCCCCACGCTGATCTACTACGGACTTAAAATACTCTCCCCGAACGTCTTCCTCCTGACGGTCTGTTTCATCTGCTGCGTGGCGTCCCTGGCTACGGGCAGCTCCTGGACGACCGGCGCAACCTTCGGCGTGGCCTTCATGGGAATCGGCCTGGGCCTGGGCATCCCCCCCGCCATGACCGCGGGCGCGATCATCTCGGGATCCATATTCGGGGATAAGATGTCTCCCCTCTCGGATTCCACGAACCTGGCGGCCGGGGTCGCGGAGGCCGACCTGTTCGACCACGTCAAGAGCATGCTCTACACGACGGGGCCCGCCATCCTCATCTGCCTCGTTATCTACGGCCTCCTGGGGCTGGGCTTCCGGGGCCGCTCCGTGGACACGAACCAGATCAACTCGATACTCACGGGGCTTAAAGAACACTACTTCATCTCCCCGGTGGCCCTTATCCCACCCATCCTCGTCGTCTTCCTGGCCGTGAAGAAGGTCTCCGGACTCGCGGTCATGGTGATCGCCTCCGTAGTCGGCGCCATCTTCGCCATCGTGTTCCAGGGCATAGGCCTGGGCGAGATGATGAGCATCCTGAACGACGGTTTCAAGTCCAAGATCGGAGTCGAGGCGGTCGACAAGCTCCTGAGCCGCGGTGGTCTTCAGAGCATGATGTGGACCATCTCCCTGGGCTTCATCGCCCTGAGCTTCGGCGGTATCCTGGAAAAGACCGGCATGCTGAACGCCCTCCTGGAGCGGATATCCAAGCTGGTGAACAACGTGCGGGGGCTGGTCGTCACCCACGTAGTCTCCGCGATCCTGGTGAACCTCTTCTCCGCAAGCCAGTACATGGCCATCATCATCCCGGGGCGCATGCTCGTGCCCGCGTACAAGAAGCTCAACCTTCTTCCCCAGGTATGCTCCCGGACCTGCGAGGACTCCGCCACCGTCACCTCGCCCCTCGTGCCCTGGGGGCTCTGCGGCGTCTACTTCACGGGGGTGCTGGGCGTGTCTACCATCGCGTACCTGCCCTATACCTACTTGGCCTTCCTCTCCCCCCTGATAGCGATACTCTGGGCCTTCCTGAACAAGTTCATGTGGAGGGAGGGCGAAAAGGCCTCCGTCCGGACCTACCACGACGGGGAGGGACAGACCGCCTGACGCCGGAGGACCTGCGCTGAGGCGGGGGCCGCCCGGAGCCTCGAGGCATCCCGGACGGCCTGCTTCCCGGGGTGTCCGATACGTCGATTGCTTATCGGACACCCCTTGCAAGCTCTGACGTTTCTTGTAAAAAGTTGGAAATCATCGCGTATAAACCAGCTGTCCCAGAAGGTAAAAAGTTTTTTTGGGACAGGACCGGTTTATCTTTTTATTAACACAGGCGGCGCAATGAACATCTCGGAACAAGACCTGATGGATCTCGCTTGCGGCCTTATCCGTACGGAAAGCCCCTATTTCCACGAGGAAAAGGTCATGGAATACGCCCGGACCTGGCTTTCCGACCGGGGCCTGGACCCTCGAGTGCACGAATACACCGAGGACAAGATCACCCATTTCCGGGGCTTGAACGTGGTCGGCAGGGTCCAGGGAAGTGAAAAAGGCTTGCGGGTATTCCTGAGCGGCCACCTGGACACCGTGAACCTCTGTCAGGGGTGGACTCAGGACCCCTTTGCGGCCAAGAGCGAGGGCAACAAGCTGTACGGTCTGGGGGCCCTGGACATGAAATCCGGGACCGCAGCCCTGATGGCCGCGATGGACGCCTTCCGCCGGAAGCATCCTTCGTTCAAGGGAGAGATCGTCTACGCCCTGGTGTCCGACGAGGAGGGACCCTACGGACTGGGCACCCGGGCTCTCCTGCGGGACGGGATCCTCGGGAAGCCCGACCTGGCCCTGATCCCCGAACCCTCCAGCGGGTTCTGCAAACGCCCCTTCCCCTGCGTCTGTCTGGGCGCCCGGGGGGGGTACAACTACACGGTCCGCTTCACGGGCAAGTCCGCCCACGCGGCCAACCCCGAGGAGGGAATCAGCGCCATCCTGGACGCGGCCAAGGTCATCGTCGGCCTGAAAGGGACGGACCTGGGCCGGGATGAAAAACTGGGGAAGGGGTCCCTGTGCGTCATCGAGGCCCGCGGCGGGGGTCAGGCCTGCTCCGTGGCGGACGACGCGTCCTTCACGGTATTCCGTCACGTGGTGCGGGGCGAGGACCGCGCGTTCCTGGAGCGGGAAGTAGCGAAGGCCGCGAAGGAGGCGGGCATCCGGTCGGGTTACACGGTGTCCTTCCGGGAGGACGTCTTCGGACAGAACGGGGGATTCTCCCCCTACATCGTGGAGGAAGACCATCCGTTTTCCGCGAAGCTCCTGGAATGCGCCCGCCGGGTGGCCGACAAGCCCCCCGAGACGGCGTATTTCTCCAGCATCGGGGACTTCAACACCGTCGCGTCGGAGCTGGGAGTTCCCACCTTCGTCTTCGGACCGGACGGAGAGAATTACCACTCCGCCGACGAGTTCGTCTATATCGACACGATGGTCCAAACCGCCGAAACCATCTACGCCTTCCTGGAATCCCTTCTCCTGTAGGCGCGGCCGGCCCCTCACCCCTCCGGATCGAAAGCGTCCGGGAAATCGGGGGCCGAGTCCGTGATGATACGGCCGTCCGGGTGGGCCTCGGCCCGTACCAAGGCCGGGTCCGGGGCGAAGAGGGCGGGCCACATCCCCGGGTTCGCGAAGCCGGGCGGCGCGGACATGCGGCGGGCGATGCTCGTTTCCAGCTCCGACGGGGACAGGGCCGCGGGGTCCGAGGAGCCGGAAGCGTAGCGGTAGGACCAGAGCGTCCCGTACATGGGTACGAAGGCGCTGGCGGTCCGCACCACCGGGAAGACGGCACGGAGGGTTAATCCTATACAGGCGAAGGCCGCGGGGCGTGCTATGGGCGACTCCCCGTGCAGGGAGAAGACCGCCGAATCCCCCCTCAGGATCCTCCGTACCGCCTGGAAAAACTCCCGGGTATACAGAAACCTCGAGGGTCCGAGGGGATCCGTCATGTCCATGATCACCGCGTCGTAGGTTCCGGGCGCCGCGGCCTCCGCGAAGGCCCGGCCGTCTCCGTAGGACGTCCGGACCCGGGGATCGTCGAAGGCCCCGGCGTGGATATGCCCCAGATGCTCCCGGGAAAAGGCCACGACGCCCTCGTCCAGCTCCGCGAAGTCGACGCGCTCCACCGTTCGGTGCCGGAGGACTTCCCGGAGGATTCCCCCGTCCCCGCCGCCTATCACAAGGACGGTCCGGGGGTCCGGATGGGCCAGGAGGGCGGGATGAACCATGGGTTCGTGGTAGCGGTGCTCGTCCTTTTCCGACACCTGGGTTATCCCGTCGATCCGGAGAACCCGGCCGAGCCCCGGGCTCTCGTCCAGCTCGATCTCCTGGTACCGCGTCCGGACCCGGGCCAGGGTACGCCCCAGGGCGTAGAAGAAACCGCTCCCGGGGTTCAGCCGCTCCCTAACCTCCCGGGCAACCTGCCCGTCCCCCGCCCCTTCCCGGGCCGTCACGACTTGACGCCCCGCAGGTCCAGGTTGCGGCTTTCGAAAATTTCCTGGATCTCCAGGGTCAGCGCGCGCTTGATGCGCTTTTTCTCCTTGGGGGGAAGATTTTTCACCTCGTCCCCGAAAAGGAAGTCCTTGAGCTTGATGGTTTTCTTCCGCATCTTCGTATGGAAGTTGTTGTCCGAGATGATGTTCACGTCGTAGGCGACGTAGCGGTCCAGGACCTCCTCCGCTATGAAGTCCTGAATGGAGGATATATCCTGGTCCATAAAGAGTTTGCGCCCCCGGCTATCCCTCGTGAAGCCGCGCACCCGATAATCCATGATGACGATCTCCGAGTCGAAGCTCTCTATAAGGTAGTGAAGGGCCGAGAGGGGGGAAATCATCCCGCAGGTCGCGATGTCTATGTCCACCCGGAAGCTGGCTATCCCGGAGACCTGGTTGTACTCCGGATAGGTATGGATCGCGATGTGGCTCTTGTCCAGGTGGCCCACCACCGCCGGAGCCGGCTGGGCGGTTTCCCCGGCGGATTGGATTTCCGCCCCCGGGATCATGTCCCCGGACGGGTATGGGCTTAAGGGAGGCTCCATCCCGGGGGCCGGAACGCCTTCCGGGGTTCCCTTGTACCGGGAAGCCCCTATCACGGAATACTCCTCGTTGATCAGGGCGACGACGCTGGCCCCCCGGGGGTCGTAGTCCTGGGTGGAGACGGAGACCAGCTTCGCGTTGATGATCCGGGTAACCTCCTCCACGATGGACTCCAGGCGGCTGGAGTTGAACTCCTCGTCCACGTATTCCAGGTATTCGATCTGGGCGTCCCGGGATCGGGCGTAACAGAGATCGTAGATGTTGAAACTCAGCGATTTCGTAAGATTGTTGAATCCCTCGAGCTTTATCTTCCTTCCCTTGACTCTCTTTACCAATGCCTTGAACCTCCCTGCCGGCATTCCGGAAATGGGGCGGCCGCGCCCCGGGCCTGTTATTGTACCATACGCGCCGGATACGTACAGTTCCGGGCGGCCCGGTTCCCGGGTAGGTTCCCGCGGATATTCCCGGATAACCATTGTTTTTTTTATGACCGGTGGTTATAATATTAACATAAGTAATCTCCGAGGAGACGGTTTTGGGAATTCAAGAGAGAAAAACCAGGGAAAAGGAGAATCGAAAGTCCCTCATCCTGGCCAAGGCCAAGGAGCTCATACTGGAGCACGGCATCGACGCCCTGTCCATGCAGGACATCGCGGACGCCGCCGAACTCAGCAAGGCCACGCTCTACCTCTATTTCCAGAGCAAGGAAGCCATTCTGGGGGAAATTCTTAAGGAATCCGCGACGGCCTTCGTGGACTACGTCCAGTCCCGGATCCCGGAGAACGCCACCGGCATAGAGGCCCTGCGGATCCTTTGGGCCAGCCACCTGAGCCTCTACGGCGAGTCCCACGAGATTTTCGTCCTAACGGGGATCAAAAACTTCCTGGACCCCGGCTTCCTGCTGGACCAAGGCCGGACCGGGTCCGACCTGGAGTCCCCCGCTTCCGATATGCTGAACCTGATCGCCTCGTTTTTGGAGCGAGGCATCTCGGACGGGACGCTCCGGGGCGACTTCAATCCCCGGAAGCTGGCCCGCACGGTGATCCTGATCGGAACCACCATCATCGACACGGTGGCCCGGCTCCCGCGCCCGGCCCGGAACTCCCGCATCATCATGACGGAGATGCGGAACACCTTCGAGCTCCTCCTCCGGGGCTTGGCCGCCAAGGGCACGGAGGATTCCCTGCTGAAGCTTCCCGAAAGACCATAGGACAAGGCGCGCACGCGCTTGTCATAGCATTCGAAAGGTGTCCGAACGTATGGAAAGATTCTTTCGCCGCCCCTGGATCATCGTCGCCGTAATCGGGGCTCTCACGGTGTTCTTCGCGGCCCAGCTTCCCAGGGCCCAGCTGGACAACAACAACTTCCGTTTCGTGCCGGAAAAGGACCCCGAACGCATGGCCTCCACCCGCATCGACGATACCTTCGGGAGCCAGATTGTGATCCTGGTGGGGCTCGAGAGGAAATACGGATCCGTGATGGAGGCCGAGTTCCTGAACCGGCTCCGGGAGTATACGGAAAAACTGGAGGCCCTCGAATCCGTCGAGACCGTCATGTCCATGGTTTCCACGGACTACATCACCGGCGAGGGGGACGCATTGATCGTGGAGCCCCTCGTGCCCGACGGATTTACCGGGACCCGGGCCGAGATAGCCCGCCTGAAGGACCGGCTCCTGTCCTGGGACCTCTACCGGAACTCCCTTGTGTCGGACGATTTCCGCTCCACCCAGGTGCTCGTCTACCTGGACCTCAAGACCGAGGAGGCCGGGACGCCCGAAGCCATGATCGTGTACCGGGACGTGAAGGCCCTGGCCAAGACCGCGGGATTCCCGGGAACCGAGGTCTACATCACGGGCCTGCCCGTCTTCAGCGGGGTGGTCAACGAGGCCATGATGGCGGATCTCGTCTTCCTGGTTCCCCTGGTGGTCGTGGTGGTGCTCGGGGTCCTCTTCCTGTCCTTCCGGAGGGCCGGGGGCATCGTCCTGCCCCTCCTGACGGTGGCGGTTTCGACCGTCTGGGCCCTCGGGGCCATGCCCCTGTTCGGCATCCGGCTCTCCATCCTCTCCACGGTCCTGCCGGTGATCCTGGTGGCCGTGGGAAGCGCCTACGGAATCCACGTGGTCAGCCACTACTACGACGAGATGGCCGAACGGAAGGACCTGGACGACGAGGCGCACCGCCGCCTCATCTATGCCGTGCTGGGAAAGATAGGCTGGCCGGTATTCCTGGCGGCCCTCACCACCTTCGCGGGCTTCGTGTCCTTCTGCTTCACCCCCGTGGTGCCCATCTTCGAATTCGGAATCTTCTCCAGCTTCGGGGTGATGGCCGCCTTCGGGATATCCGTCACCCTGATCCCCGCCCTGCTCATCCTACGGGGACCCGCGCTAAGGGTACCGAAGTACCGGGTCACGGAGATAGAGATCGGGAAGGAGGATCCCCTGAGCGGGGCCATCGCGAGCGCCCTCACCGCCGCGGCCACCAAGCGGCGGACTATCCTGGGCATAGCCCTGATCGCCGTGTTTTTTTCCTGCTTCGGGGTCTCCCGCCTGGTGATCGACAATGTCCTGGTGGAGTACTTCAAGCCGGAGACGGACATCGCCCGGTCGGATCGTTTCATACGGGAGAATTTCGGGGGCTCCAAGACCGTCAGCGTGGTCGTGAGCTCCGAGATACCCGGCGAGGTGCTTAGGCCCGACGTCCTGGCCGCGATGGACGGGCTTTCGAAGTACCTGACCGAGAGCGTGCCCGAGGTGGGCAAGACGGCGGGCTTCACGGACATGGTCAAGCGCATCAATCAGGTGCTGAACGTGGACGAGCCGCCGGAGGGGTTCCGGACCTCCGCCCGGGCGGCCGGGGATTCCGGCCAGGCCGCCTTCGGATTCGGAAGCCCGGAAACGGAAGCTCCGGCCTTCGGCTTCGGGGCGGACGATCCCGGCGCGCCCTCCTTCGGGTTCGCCGCTTCCCCGACGGAAGCCCCCGGCCGGGAGCCCCCCGGGGAAGCCCCGGAGCCGGAATCCAAGGGGCCGCCCCTGGACGCCCTGGGCGCCGCGGAGCTGGTCAACCGGGTCCTCTCGGAGAGTTCGAAGCGGGGCGTCACGGTCCAGGAGTTCCAGGAAGGGCTCTACCGGGCGGTGAACTACCGTGGAATGGCGTACTACGAGATACCCACGGACCCGGCGCGCTACGG
>CAYTYG010000067.1:6125-12081 GCA_964441515.1 uncultured Treponema sp. | reverse complement strand
CGATTTACACTAAAAAATCTTTTCGATTTGGTATTGACAGTCGGGCTCAGTATACCCGCCGCGAACAGGTATGTATAGAAGTTAGCGTCCCGGGGCCTTCCCTCCATCGTGCGGAGGAAAGCCGCGTCCGCCCGACCCGCGGCCCACGCCCAGTCCCCGCGGCGTATGCGGCTTCGCAGCTCCGCAAGGAAATCCCGGGTTTCCGGGGACAGAGCCGAGAGAGAACGCTCGCCGGGTCCAGGCGCGGACGGGGCGGAGGTAGGAGCCGCGGGTTTCTGCGGGGATTTCGGTTCCGGAGACCCCGTGGCTCCCGGGAAGCCCGAGCAGGAAGCCGCCAAAGCCGCGGCTGCGGCGAGAGCGGGAAGAAGTACATGCCGGAAACGGCTTTTCGATGGAACACCGGAACGGATTTGAGTGCCGAGCATCCTGCACCCTCCCTGGGCTCTGGCCGTTTCCCCCGAATTCTAGCAGAGTGTGCCGGGAAAATGCAATCCGGAAAGGCGGGCTTCCGGCGCGTCACGGGCCGGGATAGCGCGCGCGCCTGCCCTCGGGGGTTCTGAGGACGTATCGTTCCCCCTCCCTGCCCTCGATCTCCTCCGGGAGATACACCTTGCCTCCTCCGCCCGGGGCGTCCACGGCATATCGGGGCAGTTCGAGGCCGGATAGGCGCTTTCTCAGCTCCGAATAAATACCCAGGCCCTTGCCTAGAGGACAGCGGAGGTGCGCGGTGCCCGGCGCCAGGTCGCACTGGAAAAGGTAATAGGGTTCCGTTCCCAGCCGCGAAAGGCGTGAAAACAGCGTCTCCAGGACGTCCGGGTTGTCGTTGACCCCGGCCAGGAGGACGGTCTGGACGGATACGGGTATGCCCGCCTCCAAAAGGGAGCCCAGGGACTCCTCCGCAAGGGGGGAGAGTTCCCGGGGGTGGTTGAAGTGCGCGACGACCCGCAGGGGCCGGAAGTTTCGGAGAATATTAAGGAGTCCCGGGGTGAAACGCATGGGCAACGTTGAGGGGCACCGGGTGCATATGCGAAGAAGGGCCTCCGGCCGGGCCCCGCGGAGTGCGGAAAGAAGCGACTCCACGCGTTCGTCCGCGGCCACGAGGGGATCCCCGCCGGATACGAGGATTTCCCGGATTTCCGGACGGGCCGCCAGCCAAGCCGCGGCCGCGGCCTGGTCCTGTTGTGTTATATACCCCCTCTCGTCCGGAAGCAAGGATCTTCGGAAGCAATGGCGGCAGGAGACCGCGCACTCCCCCGAGGCTCGGAGCAGGGCCCGGGACCGGTACTGCCGGACCAGGGAGGGCGCGGCTCGATGGCCGCCCTCCCCAAGGGGATCGGGTACGGCGTCCGGGTCGGCTTCGAGCTCCCTTGGGGAGGGGAGGCACTGCGCCAGGATGGGATCCTGTGCCCCGGGTCCCGCGAGGGAAAGCCAGTAGGGAGTGACGCGGAAGGGGAGGATGTTCCCGGCTTCCAGCCGGGCCAGAGTGGCCTCAAAATCCGCCGGCGGGGTCCGGTACGCGGCGAGTTCCCCGGCGGTGCGTATACGCCCCCGGAGCTGGGACTTCCAGTCGCTATCCGTGAACATGATTCCCCACAGTATCGAATGGAAGCCCCAGGGGCAAGCATGCGGATCGAAGAGTTCGGGGGGCCTATTTCGTAAGGACGATGCGTCCGGCCGCCTTGTCCAGGCGGAAGACGCATTTTTTGATCTCCTCCTGGATCTGGAAACGGACGCGGCAGATCTCGACGACGGCGCCCGGGTAGGCTCCCCCGCGGATCTCCACGAAAGCGTGTTCGTCCGCGTCCAGCTGGGGAAGTAGCTCCGAGATGAGGGCGGAGAGCTCCGAGGCCACCTTGTCCAGTTCCTTGCGCAGGGCGTCGATCCTCGGACTGGGCCGAGTCTTGGCCAGTTCGTCGAGCTTGTCCGCCTTGAGGCGCAGTAGCCGAAGCCTCTCGTTGGCCGCGTCGAGGCGCTGCAGTACGGTGAAATCGATGCCAACGTGGACGGTCGTCGGCTGGCCGGTTTCCGACCCAATCCACCCGCAGCGTACCCCATGGACCGCGTAGGTCTCCCCCGCCAGGATGCGTCCCTTGTCCCCCATCTCCAGCATTCCCAGGGTGTACAGGCGGCAGGAGACGACGGAGCCCGGGATGAACACGTCCCCCCGGACGGCGATTCGACAGTTCTGGGCGAATTTAGCCCGGAGCTCCCCACCGGCCTTCAGGAAGGCTTTCTGGCGGCCTATAAGGCCTCCGGAGCAGGTTATATTCGCCTTTGCGTTGACGTCGAAGACGTCCATGGTGTCCTTTGCAAGGATGGACCCGCCCGAGTGCACCTTGAAGCCGTCCCGTACGGGGCCTTCGATGGTTACGTCCCCCGGGAAGACGATGTGCCCCGTATGGAAGCCGACCCCTCCCTTGGCGACCAGGACTTCCTCCACGTCGATGCGGTTCCCGGAGATCGTAAAGCGGCCGTCCACGTCCGCGACAAGGAGGTTCCCCTCCATGCGGACATTCCGCCCCGGAAGGTACTGAACGACGGGCCGCTTCCTGGTGGGAAGGATTTCCCCCCGGACGTTGCGGCCGGGTTTTCCTTCGCTCGCGGGGATAAGCTCCGCGAGGGTTTCCCCTCGGGAAACCACGATCACCGGGGAGATGTCCTTCCAGTCTACGGATCCCTCCCTCGTGGATGAATCCGCGGGGGCCGCCGCGAAGCGGGGAAGCAGCATGAGGTGCTCGGGGATCTCCTCCTCCGGGCTCTTTCCCCGGGCTATGAGGACATCCCGGAGGATCCTCTGGTTGAGATTGCACTCCAGGACGGAATCCCCGAGGACATCCATAAGGATCTCTTCCGTGACGCCGGCCCGGGCCAGGAGTTCCTGCACGTATTCCTGGGATAGAGGGGCTCCCCCGCCCATCGCCGGGAAGAAGGACGCCCGAACCTCCATGGCGTCCTCGGGTACGGCGATTTCGACGGACGCGTCGTTCTTGCGGCCTCCCGGGCTGAACGAGAGGCGCAGTTCCTTGGAAGGCTGTTTTTTCTCTTCTTCGCCTGAAGGAAGCATCTGTCGTAAACCCCCCCATTATTGTATCGGTAAAGATGCCGGGTTTCACCATTTTTTTTCGCTCGGAAGCCGGCTTGCAAACTGGGAAAGCCCGTGGCATGATACGGAAAAGACGCGAATCAAGGGCGGATATGTGTGAAAGATAACAGCGAGCGTGCGGGACGTTTCAAGGCCATTCTGCGGCTTATTCGGTCCCACAGGATAGAGTCCCAGGAAACCCTGCTCAAGCTGCTGGAGGCCGAAGGCTTCGTTTTAACCCAGGCGACGCTATCCCGGGACCTGAAGGCTCTCATGGTGGGAAAGATCTCCGCGGGGGAGTCCGGGTATTATTACTCGATACCCTCCGACGAGGAGAAGCGGGAGAGCGAGGCGAGTTTCGTCCAGGACTTCCTGCGGGGATACATCTCCCTGGACTGGAACTCATCCCTCGTGGTAATAAACACTTTCTCGGGCCATTCCTCCACGGTGGCGCTTGCCCTGGACAGCATGGGACTGGAGAGCATTCTGGGCACCCTGGCCGGGCAGGATAACGCGGTCTTCGTGGCCCTGAAAAAGGAGAATACCGGGGAAGACTTCCTGCGGGAACTCCGGCAGAAAATCCCCACCCTCGAACGGAAATAGAAGCCCATCCGGGGGCGGGGGCTTAACCCCCGCGCTTTTTCCATTCCTCGTGCTCTTCCGATACGTGTTCCACCAGCTCCCGGACCTTCCATTCCAGGTTGGTGGGAGTAGCTGCGGCGAAGGCGATGTTCTCCGAATCCGGAAGGGCCGCTTTTACGGCGCGAACGGCGGCCAGGAGATCTTCATCCCCGAAGCCGTGCAGCAGGATCACTTTCTTGTCCATAGGCCATCCTAGCCCGTTCCCGACGCCCGCCGCAACCCGTACTCTCCGTTTGCCGGTCTTCCCTACGAAGGAGTATATTTGTCGTAAAACGGCGGTTTCCCGCTTTCCACCTGAACGGCAATTTCAAGAGGTACATATGGACTACGATCGCTATACGACCAAGACCCAGGAGATTATCCAAGCCGCTTCCTCCCTAGCCCGGCAGAACGACCACGCCCAGATCGACTCCGACCATATCCTGGCCGCCCTCCTGGAGCAGGAGGAAAGCATCGTAGGACCACTCCTTTCGCGGCTGGAGGTGAAGTTGGACGAGCTCCTGGCGGACGCCCGGGCGCTGATCGCCCGGAAGCCCAAGGTCTACGGGGAGGCCGCCCAGGTCTACCTTTCCCCCGGCGCGTCCAAGGTATTCGCCAAGGCCGAGGGGGAGGCCAAGGCCCTGAAGGACGACTACGTGGCCACGGAGCACCTTTTCCTGGCCCTGATCGGAGAGGAGGGGGCGGTCGGGGCTCTCCTGCGCGGGAAGGGGATCGTGAAGACCGCCGTCCTGGAGGCCCTGAAATCCATACGGGGAAGCCGGCGGGCCGCGGACCCGGAGGCGGAGGCCAAGTACCAGGTGCTGGAGCGATACTGCCGGGACCTCACCTCCCTGGCGAGGGCGGAGAAGCTCGACCCCGTCATCGGGCGGGACGAGGAGATACGCCGGGTCATGCAGGTGCTCTCCCGGAGGACCAAGAACAATCCCGTGCTCATAGGCGAGCCCGGGGTCGGCAAGACGGCCATCGTGGAGGGCCTGGCCCAGCGCATCGTGGCCGGGGACGTGCCGGACAGCCTCAAGAGGAAGAAGCTCTTGGCCCTGGACCTGGGGGCCATCGTGGCGGGGGCCAAGTTCCGAGGGGAGTTCGAGGAGCGCCTGAAGGCCGTCATCGAGGAGGTCCAGAAGGCCGAGGGCCGCGTCATCCTCTTCATCGACGAGCTTCACACCCTGGTGGGCGCCGGGGCCGCGGAGGGGGCCATGGACGCGTCCAACCTCCTTAAGCCCGCCCTGGCCCGGGGAGAGCTGCGCGCCATCGGCGCCACCACCCTGGACGAGTACCGAAAACATATCGAGAAGGACGCGGCCCTGGAGCGCCGCTTCCAACCCGTTTTCTGCGGGGAGCCCTCCGTGGAGGACACCATAGCCATCCTGCGGGGCCTTAAGGAGCGCTACGAGGTGCACCACGGGGTGCGGATACGGGACGAGGCCCTGATCGCCGCGGCCACGCTTTCGGACCGCTATATCACCAGCCGCTTCCTGCCCGACAAGGCAATCGACCTCGTGGACGAGGCGGCCAGCCGGATAAAGATGGAGATCGAGAGCCAGCCCACGGAGCTGGACCAGGCGGAGCGACGAATCCTCCAGCTGACCATAGAACGGCAGGCCCTTTCCAAGGAGGCCGATCCCGGTTCCCGGGACCGCCTGGGGAAGCTGGAAAAGGAATTGGGAGAGATAAAGGCGAAACGCGACGCCATGAAGCTGCGCTGGGAGAACGAGAAGGGGAAAATCAACGAGATACGCAAGCTCAAGGAGAGCCTGGAGCGCCTCAAGATCGAGGAGCAGAAGTACGAGCGGGAGGGCAACCTGGCCAAGGCCGCGGAGATCAAGTACGGCAAGCTCCTGGAGGCCCAGAAAAGCCTGGACTCCGTGAGCGCCGAGATCGGCAAGCTGGACGACGAGGCCCGCCTCCTCCGGGAGGAGGTGTCCGAGGAGGACATAGCCCGGGTGGTCTCCACCTGGACGGGGATTCCGGTCTCCAAGATGCTCTCCGGGGAGGCGCAGAAGTACCTGGAGCTCGAGAAGGTCCTGGCCCGAAGGGTCCTGGGGCAGGACGCCGCCATACGGGCCGTGGCGGACGCGATACGCCGCGTGCTGCCCGACGCTGTCGTGACCGAGATACCCATAGCCGACGGCGGCGAGGGCATGACCGACTGCTTTTATGCGGCGTGCGGCGGTGTGCGGCGGCGGTACACCGTACCGGGCCCGTTCGGAGAGGCGGTCGAAGCCGACTGTC
>CAYTYG010000067.1:0-6115 GCA_964441515.1 uncultured Treponema sp. | reverse complement strand
GCGGGGCTTTCGGACCCGAACCGCCCCCTGGGGAGCTTCCTGTTCATTGGCCCCACGGGGGTGGGAAAAACGGAGCTCGCCAAGACCCTGGCCGAGTTTCTCTTCAACGACGAGAAGTCCCTCACCCGCATCGACATGAGCGAGTACGGAGAGAAGCACTCGGTCAGCCGCCTGATCGGCGCGCCCCCGGGGTACGTGGGCTACGACGAGGGGGGCCAGCTGACCGAAGCCGTCCGGAGGCGTCCCTACAGCGTCATCCTCTTCGACGAGGTGGAGAAAGCGCACCCGGACGTCTTCAACGTCCTCCTGCAGCTCCTGGACGACGGGCGGCTGACGGACGGCCAGGGCCGGGTGGTGGACTTCAAGAACGCCATCGTCATCCTTACGAGCAACCTGGGAAGCGACCTCATCCTGGCCGCCGCCTCCATGCAGGAGGTACGTCCCGCGATCGACGGGCTTCTCAAGAAGAGCTTCAAGCCCGAGTTCCTCAACCGCATCGACGAGACGGTGCTCTTCGAGCGCCTCGGGAAAAAGGAGATCCTCGGGATCGTGGACATCCAGGTTGCCCTGCTTGCGAAGAGGCTGGAGTCCCGGAAGATCGCGCTGGAGGTCAGCCCCCAGGCCAAGGCATGGCTCGCGGAGGCCGGTTACGATCCCCTCTTCGGCGCACGGCCTCTAAAGCGCGCCGTGCAGAGCGAGCTGCAGAATCCCCTGGCCCGGGACGTGCTTGCGGGGAAAATCCGGGAGGGCAGTCGGGTGCGGGTAGGGTTGTCCGGCGGGAAACTGACATTCGAGGCCGCTGCTTGAGAGGCGAAGACCGGGACGCCCCGGCGGAGGCGCCCTTCCCGGACTCCCATGCCCACCTCTCCCTGGTTGGGGATCGAGCAGGGAGCGGGCCGCTCGGAGAGGTGCTTTCCGCCTACGACTCCGCCTGGGAAACGGCCTGTTCGGAGGGGAGGGAGGATTCCGCGCCCAAGGTTGTGGATCCGGGCGTCCGGGCGGACGATCTGAGGGAACGGGTCGGCAGGACGGGAAGGCGTCCCTGGCTCTTGTACGCTGCGGGGATATGGCCCGGCAAGGAAGCCCTGGAGGACCCATGGCCGCACCTGCGGGCCCTGGAGGCCGCGGCCGCCCTGCCGGAGTGCGCGGCCGTAGGGGAAGGGGGCCTGGATTACCACTGGATGCACGGAAGCCGGGAGGCCCAGCGCCTCCTGTTCGAAGCCCAGATCGACCTGGCGGTACGTCTGGGTAAGCCCCTGATCGTCCACTCCCGGGACGCCCACCGGGATACCCTGGGCATCCTCTCCTCCCTGCGGCCCGGGGTGCCCGTGGTGATCCACTGCTTCGGCTACGACGCGGACGCGGCCCGGGAGTTCCTGGACCTGGGGTGCTGGATATCCTTCGCGGGAAACCTGACCTATCCCGCGTCCTCGGAGCTCCGGAAGGCCTGCGCGCTCGTCCCGGCCGACCGGCTTCTCCTGGAGACGGATTCGCCCTACATGGCGCCCGAGCCCTTCCGGGGAAAGCCCTGTACGCCCCTACGTATCCGCCCTACCTATGAGGTCGCGGCCGCCCTACGAGGAGAGGAGATGGAGAACCTGGCTCGGACCGTTTCCGGGAACCTTCGGATCGTCTTCGGCTGAAACGGAAGGGAAAAGCGGAACTCAGGGGGTAAAACCGGAAGGGGATTCCGGAAAGGAAAGGCGCACCTGGGTGCCCTTTCCGGGGCGGGACGAGACGCTCACGCGGCCCCCGTGGGCTTCCACGACGTTTTTCACGATAAGCATCCCAAGGCCCGTCCCTCCCTGGCGGCTGGAGGAATAGAAGGGCTCGAAGACGTGGGCCAGGACGTCCGGAGGCATCCCTTCCCCCGTATCCTCCAGGAGAAAGACGTTTAGGTCGCCCTCCCGAAAGGCTCGGATCGTGAGCTTGCCGCCCCGCGCCATCGCCTTCCGGGCGTTGTCCGCGACGTTTAGGATAGCCCGGAGTACGCGGTCGGAATCCAGGATCGTGGGCTTGTCCAGGCGGCAGTCCGTTTCTATGGAAAGGCCCGCGGACTCGAAGCGGGCCCGGACGGAATCCGCGGCCCTGCGCACGAGCTCGGAAGGCTCCACCGGAGAGAGGTTAAGGCGCATCTCGCCCCGGGAATAGTCCAGGAATTCCTCGGCCAGATTCTCCAGCCGGGCCAGATCCGAGAAGGCTCCCCGGAGGTTGTCCTCCAGCCGGGGCTCCCGGAGCTGCGGCTGCATCATCGTGAGACGGTTCTTGAGGCTGGAGATGGGATTCCGTATGTCGTGGAGGATCATGGATGAGAATTTGCCCAGGGTGGAGAGCCTCTCGTTCCGCAGGCGCTCTCCCTGGGCCTTTTCCAGCTCCGCGTAGGCGGATTCCAGCTCCGCGTTCCGTTTTTTCAAGTCCTCCAGGAAGACCTCGTTGGAGGACCGGAGCATGAAGGAGATGGAAACCATCACGGAAAGGGCTATGGAGGCATGGCTCCGGATAAGGGCGTGGAAGTCCTCCCGGTAGAGGAAAAGGACCCGGGTGTCCTCCCGCGCCACCACGGTGGCGGAGCGGGGAAGCTCGTCCAGGAGGGCCAGCTCCCCGAAAAAGTGCCCGGGGCCGTGCAGCCCAAGCAGGATAGGGTTAGCCTCGGAATGGTTCCGCCAGACCTCGACCCGGCCTTCCAGCACGATGAAGCACCGGTCCGCGGCAGAGCCCTCCGTGAACAGGACGTCCCCGGAGGAATAGCGGTCCTCGTGGCAAACCTGAGCCACCACGAGTATCTCCTCGTCCGAGAGGTCCTTGAAGAAGAACACCCTTCGCAGGAAATCGAAGTAGCCGTTCACGGTCTCCCCGCATGAAAAAGCCCTCCATGCGGAGGGCTTTGATCGCTTTATATCCCGGATCACCAGGTGTCGGCCATGTCGTCCGGATCCCGGTAGTCCTCCGCGAAGAGGTCGGAAACGGCGCGCAGGTCATCCATATAGATGTAGTAGGTTCCGAAGGACTCCATCGGGTCGCACTCGATCTTGAAGCCCACGATCTTGATCCCCATGCGGCTGATGAAGTGGAAATTTCTCTGGATGATCCCCGTCACCCCGTCCATGTTCTGGGGGGGGATGGCCACCGTCAGCTTCTTCCAGCCCTGGAAGTTGAGCTTGCCCATGGTGAGCTCGAAGGGCGTGTTGAAGGCGTCCACGATGAGAATTTTCAGGACGTGGTTCATGTTGCGTCCGGCCACCCACACGGATACCGTCTTCGTGATCCCCTCGATGGGTATGGGCTTGTCGGCCAGGATCTTGATTGTGTTGTATCCGCGGCGGAAGAAATCCGTCCGTACGCCGAAAACGAACTTGTCCGCGATCTTGGGATCTATGCCCACGTAGCGCTCGTCCGCGATAGGCTCGTCGGCCTTGGCGGCCGGACCGCCCGTGAAGAGGCGGAACTGGATGTATCCCTCGTCGCTGGAGATATAAGCCTTCCAGAAACCGGCGGACTCGAACTTGTCGACCGAGACTTCCTTGAGCTTCTGCTGGGCGGTGTCCACCCCGATGGTGTTGGGATCGGGCTCGCCCACGGCGTTCTGGGCAAACGCGGTGGCCGCGAGCAGGGAGAGCGAAAGGGCGATTACGATGATTTTCTTCATGCTGTTCCCCCTTAATTCCCCTGGGACCCGGAGGAGCCCCAGGTAGACTCGATGAGCTCGGGCCGGGTGAGCTCGTCGCCGTCAAAGAGGTCCTCGTAGGTGTCGGTCAGGACCTTCAGTTGGTCAAAGTAGAAATAGATGGCTTTTTCGTATTCCGGAGCGTCCGCGGCCGCGGGGATCGCGACCACTTCCGTGGGGCGCGTCCATATCCGGAATTTGACCAGTGTGAGCCCCTCCAGTTTTGGAAGGTACTTCTTGGACTGGGGAATGTTGGTCGGGATGTTGATGCGGAAGTTTTTCCATCCGATGTGGTTCAGGGTCCCCATGGGGATGGTATGCACGATGCCTTTGTAATCCCGGATGAAGGCCTCGATGTAGTAGTTGAAGTTTCCGGACCAGATCCACATGTCCAGCATGGACACCCGGCCGGGGAGCGGTATCTCCACGGGTTCGTACTTGACGTCGTCGCCGGAGCCGGTCTTCTTTCCGGGGATGATGTCGACCCAGTTGTACTCCTTCCGGTCGAAGAGCATGGCCACGCCCAGGGTCCTGAGCTTGTCCTTGTTGTCGGGATTCGTCCCGTAGATGGAGATAGGCCACGAGTTCACGTAGGCTATCCTGGGGAATCCGGACGTGGAGAACTTGCTGCCCATGACGAACCAGGGCTGGGCTTCCGGGTCATCGAAATCCTGGATTATCCTGGACTCCAGGTTGATGGGTTTTTCATCGGCGAAGACTACGCCCGCGGACAAAAACGAGATTAAGACGATCGCAAGGCAGAACGATCGGAATACTCGTTGTTTCATTCGAGTGGCTCCTTTTGCCCCTTATTGTAAATTACCTGCGGTTGTACGAATTATAGATAGCACCGTATCCTTTGTCAAACAATTTGCGGAAAAAGGAAGGGGGTAACGGGAACTCAACGGCGCGTCCCGGAACGGCGCTCCAGGAGCTCCGGAACGACCCGGGTTGTCCCCCGGCCGGTTCCTCGAACCTCCCGGAAGGCTTCCTCCAGGGCTTCCAGAAGCGTCCGGGGATCTGCCGCGATCGTGATGTCGGCTACCTTCGGCCCCGGCGGAACCGAGTAGGGAAGACGGAGTACCGACAGAATTCGGCGTTCCCCGGGTTCGCCCTCGGACGATCCGATCCGGGCGTCCAGGATCTCGGCAGCCTTGAGGCCGGCCGATCCCGCGTTGAGGAAAACCACCCTCGCCCCAGGCCCCGCGAGGTCCCGGGCGGCCGTCTCCAGCTCCTCCGCCGTAGGCCGCGGGGACAGGGAGAGGGGGCGGTGAGGGGCCTCCGGATGGATAGAACGCACGCCCTCCAGGAACGCGGAACCCGAGGCCCCCGAGCCGGGGTCGGCTTCCGAGGATACAATGACCACCTCCGCCGTCCCTAGGGAATCCGGAGGGAGGTCCCGGAGGAACTCTCCGGCCATGCGGCCCGCCTCCAAGGAGGAGGGCGCCGGGTCCCAGGACGCGGAAACGACGCGTTCGCCCTCCGGCAGTCCGGAGCCCAAGATCCAGGCCCCGGGAGCGGCGCGGCGCACGACGGAGTACTCTACGGAGAGCAGGGGGGAAAGGAGGACGGCTTCCGGTACGCCCCCGGCCGCGGCCTGGAGCAGGAACTCCTCGAAGCCCGAGGGGGGGCATTCCAGGACCTTCCTCCGACCCGTCCCGAACCGGAAGGACCTCCAGGCGGCCGCCCCGTCCGGGTCCAGGAGGGGCAGGGCCGGGTCGAGGAGGACGAGGTTGGAGGGGGGGGCGCAGGAAGAAAGCGCGAGGAAGAATAACAGGGCGCGGGCAGCCTTTCTACCGCGGACGGGCATGGCAGCATGATACTTCGCGGACCGGGTTAGGGCAATCCGCGGCCGCGACGGGCGGGGCCGCTACTTGACGACGGTTTACACCCCTTCTAGACTATCGCTGAATCAGTATTCCCTGCCTAAAATAAAGGAGCTTCAGATGACGAGTTACAAGGAGCTTGGGCTGGTCAACACGGTCGAGCTTTTCAAGAAGGCGGTATCCGGCGGATACGCCCTGCCCGCATACAACTTCAACAACATGGAGCAGCTGCAGGCCATCATCCAGGCCTGCGTGGAGACCCGGAGCCCCGTGATACTCCAGGTTTCCTCCGGCGCACGGAAGTACGCCAACCAGACCATGTTGCAGTACATGGCCAAGGGGGCGGTCGAGTACGCCAAGGAGCTCGGCCATCCCATCCCCATCGTCCTTCATCTGGACCACGGGGATTCCTTCGAGCTCTGCAAGAGCTGCATCGAGTCGGGGTTCTCCTCCGTCATGATCGACGGTTCCCACCTGCCCTACGACGAGAACGTGGCCCTCACCCGGAAAGTCGTGGATTTCGCCCACGCCCAGAAGGACTACGTCTCCGTGGAGGGCGAACTCGGAGTCCTGGCGGGCGTGGAGGACGACGTCTCCTCGGAGCACTCCCACTACACCCAGCCCG
>CAYTYG010000066.1:9783-12226 GCA_964441515.1 uncultured Treponema sp. | reverse complement strand
AAGTTCGGCATACCGAAGCCGACCCGGAAGTAGGCCGAAATACCGCCCCGCCGGCCGGCGGGGCGGAGAATCTATAGATCTAGGAGCCGTTCCGATGGAAGCCGCCGTTTTCGTCCGCGACCGGAAGAAATTGTGGGAATCTCTTTTCTTCCTCGCCCTGGGCCTAGCCCTGATCCTGTATTCGAACAAACTTTGGACATCCGGGGACGCGATCTTCATGTCGCCGTACCTTTTCCCCTGCCTCATCGGGAGCTTCTTCGCGTTTCTTTCGTCGGCACTCCTGGTCCAGTCCCTCGGCTTCGGATCGCGTACGGGCGGAACGCCCGAGCCCGGGGCGCGTCTGGATTGGCGGAACGTCGCGGTGGTCATTGGCTTTTCCATAGCCTATTGCGTCCTCCTGCCGTTCCTGCACTTTCTTCCGGCCACCGTTGTTTTCCTCTTCGGGCTTCTCTACGTCCTGGGAGAGAAGAGGATATGGCTAGACGCCGTCCTGGCCCTGGGGACCACGGCGGTCGTCTATGTGTTGTTCGGACTCCTTCTGTCCGTCCTGCTGCCCTAGGGGCCGAAGGGAGCCTGCCGCGATGTCCAGCCTGCTTTCCATCCTGAACCTTCCCTTCGTGCTCTTCGTATTCCTGGGGTCCGTGCTGGGCCTCTTCGTCGGGTCCATCCCGGGCCTCTCGGTGTCCATGGCGACGGCCCTCCTGGTGTCCATCACCTACACCTGGAAGACAGAAAACGCCATAGCCACGATCATGGGCCTCTATGTCGTGGGCGTGTTTTCCGGGGCGGTGTCCGCGATCCTGGTCAACATACCCGGGGCACCCGCCTCCCTCATGACGACCCTGGACGGCTACCCCATGGCCAAGAAGGGGGAGGCCTACAAGGCCCTGTACTACGCCACCATAGCCTCCTTTATCGGCAGCGTTATGGGCTTTTTCTTCCTCTGGTGCCTGGCGGAGCCCGTCTCCAACATCGCCCTCCAGTTCTCTCCCATGGACTACTTCCTCCTGGCCTTCTTCGGGCTCACGACGGTGGGGGGCCTTACCGCCAAGAGCATGACCAAGGGGCTCCTGAGCGCCTGCATAGGCCTCCTGGTCAGCGTGGTCGGCCTCGATCCCCTCATGGGCAGCCCCCGGCTCACCTTCGGCAACATGTATCTTGCGGCCGGGATAGGCACCGTGCCCGCCCTCATCGGGCTGTTCGGGTTCGCGGAGATACTGTCCGTCGTCTCGGATAGGGGCCTTTCCGAGGTCATAAAGGGGATGAAGAGGACGAAGATCCGGTTCACGGAAACCCTGAGGTACTGGTGGATAGAGCTGTACGGCTCCGTCCTGGGAACCTTCATCGGGGCCCTTCCCGGCGTCGGCGGACCCGTGGCCGCCCTGCTTTCGTACAACCAGGTGAAGCGGATGACGAAAAAGCCGTCCGTGCCCTTCGGCGAGGGCGCGGTGGAGGGCATCCTGGCCAGCGAGAGCGCGAACAACGGCGTGATCGGCGGGGCCCTGATCCCCATGCTCACCCTGGCGGTGCCCGGGGACGCCGTCACGGCCATCATCCTCTCGGTCTTCTACATCCACGGCCTGCGGCCCGGGCCCCTCTTCCTGACCGAGAGCCCGGAAATGTTCTCGGCCATCCTCGCCGGGGGGCTGATAGGGTGCGTGGCCATTCTGGCGCTCGGGCTCTTCGTGGCCCCGTACATATCCAAGGTGATCCTGATCCCCAAAAAAATACTTATGCCCATCATAACCGTCCTCTGCGTCGTGGGGTCCTACGCCTGCAACAACAGCCTCTTCGACGTGGTGGTCATGTTCTGCTTCGGCGTACTGGGCTTCGCCATGCGGCAGAGGGGATACCCGGTGGGCCCCCTCATCCTGGGGCTGGTGCTGGGGGGCATGATGGACTCCCAGCTCCGCATGGCCGTCTCCCTGGCGTCCTCGGCGGACAATCCGCTGGCGTACATGTTCTCTAGGCCTATTACCATCGTGCTTACGGTAGTCACGGTGCTCTCCTTCGCGACGAACACGTCTCTGTTCCGGAAGGCGGCGGCAAGGATATTCCGTAGGGCCGCCTGAGTTTTCGTAAACGAGCGACTCCGGACATTCCGCGCGTCCCCGGTTGCCCGACCCCCAGGGCCGGACGGCCGGAGGCCGGCCGGGAGCCCCGGACCGCTTTCAGAAAAAGGAAGGACCTATGAAAGCCTATGTGAAGCCGAGTTCCCTGCGGGGGGCCCTATCGGTTCCCGGATCCAAGAGCCACACGATCCGGGCCGTCCTGATCGCGGCCATGGCCGGGGGGACGTCGCGCATCGCGAATCCCCTGACGAGCCGGGATTGCCGGTCCGCGATGAAGGCCGCCGCGGCCTTCGGGGCGAAGACTAGGATGGAGGAGGGGCTCTGGATCGTCGAGGGACTGGGAGGGGTTTACAGGACCCCGGACGACGTGA
>CAYTYG010000066.1:0-9742 GCA_964441515.1 uncultured Treponema sp. | reverse complement strand
CTCCGGGACCACCCTCTACTTCGCCGTCGGGCTGGCCGCGCTGATCGACGGGTATACCGTTTTCACCGGGGACTACCAGATCCGGAGAAGGCCCATCCGGGAGCTCCTCAAGGGGATCGTCCAGCTGGGCGGGGAGGGCTTCACCACCCGGATGGACGCCGACGCCGCGCCGGCCGTCGTCCGGGGGCCGATTCGGGCCGGTACGGCGAGGTTCTGCGGCAAGTACTCCCAGTTCATCTCCTCGACGTTGTTGGCCTCGCCGAACCTCGAGGGAAAGACCAGGATCCTGGTCGATTCCCCCATCGAGAAGCCCTATCTCCAGATGACCCTGGACTGGATGACCCGGCAGGGGATCGAGGTGGACTACGCGGACAGGGAATACCGAAGGTTCGAGATACGGGGGAAACAGGCCTATAAGCCCGTGGACGCCCGGATAGAGAGCGACTGGGAAGGGGTCGCGTTCCCCCTGGCCGCCGCGCTCCTCACGGATTCCGACCTCGAAATCCGGGACCTGGACGTCTCGGGCGGACAGGGCGACGCCGCGATCGTCGATGTCCTTGCGGAGATGGGGGCGGACGTCAAGGTCGACGAAAAGGCCCGCACGCTCCGGGCCCGGGGGGGCAAGGCCCTTCGGGGAATCGAGATCGACTGCTCCGACATCCCCGACGCTATGCCCATCCTCTCGGTGATCGGCGCTGGGGCCGAGGGCGTTACGCGGCTCAAGAACCTGGCGGCCGTCCGGATCAAGGAGACGGACCGGGTGGCCGTCATGGCCGAGGAGCTCGGCAGGATGGGCGCCCGGATCGAGTACGACGCGGACAGCATGACCATACGCGGAGGCGCTCCGCTCCGGGGATGCCGAGTGAAGAGCCATGACGACCACCGGGTGGCCATGTCCCTGGCCGTGGCCGGGCTCTTCGCCGAAGGCGAGACGGTCATCGAGGACGCGGAGTGCGTCGACGTCTCTTTCCCGGGCTTCTACGAGCTCCTTCGAGGGGTCGGCGCGAAGTACTCGACGGGGGACTAGGAGCTTTCCCGGGCGGCGCGGGCGGAAGGAATACTTCCGCCCTTTTTTTATCTTGACGTATTTACGGTTCGGGTTGAGAATGAATATGTGAACGAAATGGTTAAAAAGTCACTTTCTCAGAAACGGGACCGGGATGCCGAGGTCCTGGACGCCGCCCTGGGGGTATTCGCGGAGCTTGGGTTCCGGAAGGCCTCCCTGGACGACATAGCCGGGCGGTTGGGGATTACGAAGGGGGCGCTCTACCGCTACGCCCGGGACAAGCGGGACCTGTACCGAAGGTCCGTGGAACGGGGCTTCCGTCTCTGGCAGGCCTCGGCGGAGCGTGCGGCCGAGGCCGGGGCGAACCCCCTGGAACGGTTCCGCTCCGCTTGCCGCGCGGCCTTCCGCTACCTGGCCGCGGAGCCCCGGCTTCGGGCCGTCCTGGCCAAGGACCCCGGGCTCTTCCCCCTCTTCGAGGCGGCGGACCCCTTCTCGGAGATCAACGCCCGCTCGGTCCGGCTGCTCCAGCGGCTTATCGAGGAGGCCCAGGCGGCGGGGGCCTTCAATCCCGGGGACGCCCGCGCCGCGGCCCGGGTCCTCTTCTCGCTCTATGTTCTGTTTATCCAGAAAGCGTACGTGGCCGCCGAGGCGGACGAGGAGGCGCTCTTCGAGCGCGGCCTTGCCCTGGTCCTGGACGGTCTGCGCTCGAGATAAGCGCGGCCACGGGGCCGCCGGAAAGGAGTCTGCCCATGGAAGAAAAACTCGCGTATCTCGGACCGGCCTGGCGGGAGGAGGCATTCAAGAGGCTCAAGGCGGAGCTTCTGCCCGAGAAGATGAACGGCATCACGACCTCGATGGCGAACCTCTACGCCGACTGCCCGGGGGGGAAGGACAAGTGGCTCTTCGTATCCTGCGTGGAGGGCCGGGTCGAGCGCTTCGAGACCGGGGAAGGGGAGGCTCCCGAGGCGGAGTTTCGCATCTCCGGCAGCTACGCGACCTTCGCCGCCATCTCCCGGGCGGAGCTGGGGAGCCAGCGCGCCCTGATGACGGGCAGGCTCCGGATGAAGGGAAACATGGCCAAGGCCCTGCGCCTGGCGCCTCTGGCGGACAGGATCAACAAGGTCCTTTCCACGATACCGGCCGAATACTAGGAGGCGGAGATGGGAAAGAAACCGGACAGGACAAGCCCGTACTTCATCGACAATCCCGCGCGCGTGAAGGCCGTCCAGGCCGAGATGGCCAAGCGGGGCCTGGGGCTCTATATCGGGACCCGCCCCCGGACCCTCTCCTGGATACTGGACGCCTTCTGCCCCTGGCGCAGCTACCTGGCCATTCCCGCGAAGGGCGACCCGGTGGTCTACACCTTCCTGGTGGACGCTACGCGCCTGGCGGACGAAACCTGGCTTCCCGGGGATAACGTCCGGGCCTACGCCCCCATGGGCGGACAGGACCAGATCTCCGTGCTGGCCGACCTGGCGCGGGAGGAGCTCGGGCTCCCGCCCTGCCGCATCGGGGTGGAGACGGGGATCTCCGTGTACACCCCCGAGGGCAACCTGACCAAGTACGAGTGGGACGCCCTGGAGGCGGCGCTCCCGGGCTTCAAGCTCGAGAACTCCCACGACATCGTGGACACCCTGGCCCTCATCAAGGACCCCGGTACGGTGGCCCGCTTCCGGGAGGCCTCCCGCATCGTGGACGTGGGGCAGGCGGAGGCCCGCAGGGCCATCGAGAACGGCGGCTGGAAGGGGATGACGGAGACGGAGATCGCGGGAATAGCGGCCCTGGCCATGCGGCGGGCGGGGTCCGTGTCGGAGTGGAACTTCGCGGGGCTCAACGAGATATCCTCGGGCTACCGGACGGGGCTGGGGGCCTGCACGCCCCCGACGAACCGGGAGTTCCAGGCCGGGGAGCCCCTCATGCTCGATTTCCACTCGATGTTCATGCTGGCCCTCGGGGACCACTCCCACAACTACCTGATCGGGCCCGCCGGCCCGAAGCTTCGACGGCACGCGGACAACTTCGTGGACCTCGTGCAGACCGTCCTGGGGGCGTACCGAGCCGGACGCACCCCCTCGGACATGGCCTCCATCATGGTGGACCGCGCCGAAGCCCTGGGCTGCGCCGACTTCGTGGTTCCGGGGTGCGAGCACGGGATCGGGCTTTTTGGGGACGAGTGGAGGATAGGAGGCCGAATTGAAGGACCTTTCCCCTACTGGACGAACCCCGACCACGTGTACACAGCCGGGGAGCTCTTGATCTGCGCGATGCAGTACGCCTGCCCGGACGAGGGCGTGGGCTTCCGCTACGAAAACCCTATCCTTCTTTCGGATACGGGCTGCGAGCCCCTGTCCAAGTACCCGCTGGCCATAGAGGAAATCAGCTGAGACGCGCCCGGGGATTACCCGGAAGGAGGCAATATGACCGAAGCGACCCGTCAGGCCCTGGAAGGGCTCCGGGACCTGTCCACCCTTCAATGGTACGTTATACCGCTCCTGGCCATCGTATTCTACCTGTATACGACGGAGATGAAGAAGGCCCGCGCGGGGGGCGACTGGAAGGCGATCCTGGCGGCGGCCGCGGTGTTCGGGGCCGATTTCTTCAACGAGAGCTGGAACGGCTGGGTTTTGGCCCTCACCGGGCGGTCCGCCCTCTGGACGGCCCCGGGCCCCTCGGCGCTCCGCACGACGGTGGGATGGAACATCGAGATCATGTTCATGTTCTCCATCCTGGGCTTCATCTTCTACCACAGCCTCTCGGGAAAGCCCAAGGCCAGGATACTCGGGCTTCCGGAAACCTGGTTCTTCGCGGTCCTGTACACCCTCGTATGCGTCTTCGTGGAGTGCTGCCTCAACGCGGCGGGGCTTCTGGTATGGGAGTATCCCTTCTGGTACCGGAGCTTCGGGGGGGTCTGGCTTATACTCCTGGTCGGTTACTTCTGGTTCTTCGCCTGGGCGATTCTCGCGATCACCCGGAAGACCCTGAAGGCCGGGGTCCGGGTGGCCGCGCTTCCCTACGCGGCCGCCATCCTTCTGAACGTGGCGGCGGCCGCCCTGGGGTGGCGCTACTAGGCGCCGCCGGCCCCGGGACGGAGGCGCGGGGAGCGTCCGTCTGCGATCACGGCTTCGCGCCGGGGAGGCGGACGGTGAACTCCGTCCGGCCCGGACGGCTGTTGAAGGAGATGTCTCCCCCGTTGTTCCGGGCGAAGCGACGGGCCATATCCAGGCCCAGGCCGGTTCCCTCCCCGGAGGACTTTGTCGTGAAGAAGGGCTCGAAGATGCGGGGTTGCAATTCCTCGGGAATGCCGGTTCCGGAATCGACGAAGGAAACGAGGACATCCGGGCCGGTTTTCTTCGCTCGAATTTCTATGCGGCCGCTTCCCCCCAGGGCGTCGATCGCGTTGGAGAGCAGGTTGAACCAGACGCGGGCCAGTTCCTGCCTGCGTCCGTGGACGGCTATATCGCCGGGAACGTCCAGGTCCACCTCGATCCGGTTCCGGATTTTGTGGTGATAGAGATCCAACGTGCCGGCGAGCTCTTCGGAGAGGGATAGGGAAGCCGCCTCCTCGGTCTTCGCCCCTCCCATGTATACGCGCATCGCGGAAACGACCCGGGAGATCCTGTCCGCGGCTTCTTCCGATATCTTTCCCGCCCTTTGAACGCCGACGATCTCTCGGAGGGCCCGAAGGAAATCGGGGGCCCCCCCGCCGGAGAGGATGGGCAGGGCGCGTTCCGTAAGGTCGGCTATGCCTCCCTCGATAAGCTCCTCCGCCAGGCTCCGGGCGTCCGGCAGCCCCGCCTTCGCAAGGATATCTGCCGTCCGGCGGCGGGAAGAGCGCTCGTCCCCGGGAATGTCCGTGAGGAAGCCCGGGGGGCCGTGGAAGCAGCGTTCGCGGGCTTCCTTCAGCAGCGCGCGGGCTTCCGGGTCAAGCCGGGAAAGAACGGCGGCCAGACCGTCCAACTCGGTGTGGGCGAACCGGAGCACCACCCGGTTGGAGGCCGTGATGGCGGCCAGGGGGGTGTTGATCTCGTGGGCTATACCCGCAGCCAGGCGGCCCAGGGCGGCCAGCTTCTCCGAGACGACGATCCTGCCCTGGGCGGACTTGAGCTCGTCGAGGGTCCGGGAGAGCTCGATGTTCGAGTCGCCCAGCTCCAGGTTCGTCCTTCGGAGTTCCTCGGTTTGGCGGGCCACCTCCTGTTCGAGCCCCTCGTTGAGCCGACGTATCTCCTCCTGGGCCTTCTTAAGCTCCAGGATGAACCTGGACTGCTGGAGGTTCTGGTACGCGATGCTGGAAATCTGGTTGGCCACTATGTACAGGAGTTCGGCCGCCCGATCGAACTGTTCCTTGGGCATCACGGGGACCTTGCGGTACGCGGTCCGGAAGGCTTCCCTGTCCGCGCCGATTTTCCGCGCGTACTCCACGATCTCTTCCTCGTTCTGCTCCTCGCTCCGCACCTGCCCGATAAGCCAGTTCGCGACATGGCGTCCGCCGACCGTTATGCTGGCCCCGGCGTTGCAGAGTCCCGCGCTCAGGCAGGGGTGGATGATGGGCCCTTCCGCGTTGAACTGTCCGATGATCGTGTCCGATTTGATGCAGTTCTCCAGGCCCAAGGGCGTTTTTCGGATAATGTTCCCGCAGAGCTCCGTGAAGCCGCTGGGTCGGGTGATCGGGGTCCCGTCCGGGCGCGTCACGAGGGCCGCCACGCCGCAGGTCCTGGTGAACTGGTCCTGGAGGCGTTGGACGTCCTCGAGGTCGAACATGTCTTCGAAGACGAAGTCCCCCGCGTCCTTTGCCGGCCGGGACATCGAGAGAAGGCGCTTCTCCAGGGCGTTTTCCGTCTGTATCCGCTTCGTGATGTCCGTATTGGCCCCCGAGATCCGGACGACCTTTCCCGTCCCGTCCCGTCCGGTTACCTTTCCCCGCCCCAGAACCCATCGCCATTCCCCGTTCTTGGCCTTCAGCCGGTGTTCGGTCTCGTAGGGTATGCCTTCCCTTACAAGGCTGCGCAGGAGCTTCACCGCCCTTTCCGAGTCCTCGGGATGGAGAAGCTTCTGCCAGCTTTCGTAGGACGCGGGAAAATCCCCCGGCTCGTACCCGAGCATGCGATAATACTGGTCGGTGAAATACACCCGGTCCGAAAGGAGGTCCCAGTCCCAGGCCCCGTCCGACGTGCCCTCCGCGGCCGCCCGAAACTGCCTCGCCAGCAGTTCCGTCTCGTCCGCCTCGGTCCGGAGCCGCTCGAACCGCAGGGAGTTTTCGAGGGACGCCGCGATCTGCGCCGACAAAGGTTCGGGGAGCCCCTCCGCGTAGTCCCGGAACGCCTTGGAATCCTTCCGGCTTTCCAGATAGACCGCGAGCACGGCTCTGTCCCCGCTCCGGACGGGTTGGCAGAACAGGGAACGGACGCCCCGGCCGCGGAGCCCGGGATCCTCCGGGAGCCCGTTTCCCCGGGAAGGGTCCGGGAGCGTCCAGGTCCGGCCCGAGCGGAGAGCCGAGTCGAGGGCTTCCCGATAGAGGAGAGATTCTCCTTCGGCGGGCAGGTGGAGGCCGGTTCGGATCCCCGGGTCCGGGCCTTCCCCGACGGCCTCGACGCGCCACCGTCCCTTGTCCGGCAGCAGAACCAGGGCCCTGTCCGCGCCCGTGGTTTCAAGAAGGATGCCCGCGATCCTGGCCAGGAGGTCGGGGAGCGGGAGGACGGAGGACAGGGATAGAATCATCCTCACGAGACTGTCTGTCTTCATCCGATTCCAGGGCCGGAGGCCGGCCGGCGGCGCTTCGGGCAGGGAACGCGTCCCGCAACCTTGCCCTTTCCGTAAAAGCTAGCGGACGGGATCGGCCTTGTCAATGAAAGGGGAACCCCTCGTTATTTCGGTAGGAACTCCAGGTCTATCCCGGAGAAGTCGTGCTCTATGCCCAGCTCGTCCAGGATTTGGGATATCTGTCCCCGGTGATGGGTGCCGTGGACGAAAAGCTGGTGAGCCAGGAAGTACAGGGGTACCGAATCGGGCTTGCCGCCGTACCAGTCCACCCGGACGGGGAAGACGAGATCCCCATCGCCCAGGGTTTCCGAGAGGTCGATGGTGGCCTGGTCGGAGGCGGCCGCGATCCGCTTGAACTCCTTCCACTCCTCGGGCGTGACGTGGGGATCGTGGGGCGTGCGGAGGTGCTCCGTGGCCTTGAGGACCGCCGCGGCCGCGGGGCAGGAGGCCCGGAAGAGGCTGTGGAAATAGAGCGTAGCCCCCGCGATGTGCGCCGCCAGGCTGGCAAGGCTGCCGTAGTAGCTTTTCCTGTCCGCGTTCAGCGCCTCCTCCGAAAGGCCGTCCAGCAGGGCGAAGGCCGAGGCGTTGGCGCGCTTGGTGTAGCGGGCGTACAGGACAAGGATATCTTTCATCTATTTTTCCTCCACCGCTCGGCGGACTATCTCCAGGAGTTTCGCGGACTTGTAGGGTTTGCTCAGGAAGGCGAAGAGCCCGGTCTCTTCCGCCAGAGACTGCATCTCGGAGATGTCGGCGTGGCCGCTCATCATGACGAGCTTGATGGCGGGGCGCAGCTCGCGGACCCGCCGGAGGAACTCGTCCCCCCGCATCCCGGGCATGAGCCAATCCGAGATCACGAGGACCAGCTCCATGCCGTCGGCCGCCAGCTCGTCTATCTCCTGGAGCCCCTGCTCCGCGCTCAGGGCGGTCTTGCAGACGAACTCCCCGTTGAAAGCCAGCCGAAGCTCCTGGCGTATGGACAGGAGGAGGATGGCCTCGTCGTCGACGATGAGGATGGCCCGTTTCGGGATCATGAACGCTTTTCCAGAGGGAGCCGCACGCGGAAGACGGTTCCCTTGTCCTTGCGGTCGAAGCCGATGTCCCCTCCCAGGGCGTCCACGGCCCGCTTGCAGAAGGGGAGCCCCAGGCCCATCCCCTCGGCCATCGGCCTGGTCGTGACGAAGGGCTCGAAAATCCTGTCCGCTATCTCCGGATCGACGCCCACCCCCTCGTCCTCGACGGAGACGACCGCGAAATTGCCTTCCCTCCGCAGGGATATATCCAGCCGCCCTCCCTGGGGCATGGCCAGGAGCGCGTTTTGCAGGAGATGGACCCAGATACGCACGAAGGTCTGTTCGGACCCCCGGATTTTAAGGGAGTCCGCGTAGTCCGTTTGCAGCTGCACCGACCGGGGAAGCCGGTTCTTGAAGAGGATCAGGGCATACTCGATGGTGTCCCGAAGGTCCACGGGGCCCTGGACTTCCTCGGCACGGGCGGAGGCGACGTATTCCCGTATGGTCCGGATTACCTCCGCCGCCCGGTCCACGGATTCGTCGATGATCCAGGAAGAGCGCTTGAGAACCGAGAGGCGGTAGAGCGCCTGGGCGACCGCGGCCCCCTCCGCCCGGGAAAACGGCTCCAGCTCCGCGCCCTCGAGCCCTCCCAGCCCGGCGTCGGCCAGATCCGCCGCGACGGAAGCGGGATTTCCGCAGGAAAGGTCCGCCAGAAGCCGCTCGAGCCCGGCTGTCCGCGTCTCCAAGGCATACTCGGACCCGGACAGGACGCGGGGGGCGTGGCGCAGGAAGAGCGAACGCTGGTCCGCGCTCAGCTTTAAAAGAATCTCCATAAGGCCGCCCTCGTCGCCGCCGGAGAGGGTCTTGAGGGCGGCGTTGGCCGAGCGTACGGCGTTCAGGGGGCTGTTCAGGCCGTTGGCGATTCCCGCGGCGAACCTGCCCAGGGTTATCTCCCGGGCCGCCCTCAGGACATTCTCCTGCATCTCCTCGGTCTTCCGGATGGCCTTCGTAAGGTTCTCGTTCGAGGCCGCCAGTTCGTTGTTCGAGGTTATCAGGTCCCGGGTGCGCTCGGCGACCTCCCTCTCCAGGCGGGCGTTCGCTTCCAGGAGAAGCTTCCCCTCCCTGTGTTTGTACACCGACCGCACGGCGAAGACCGCGACCGCAACGACCAGGATCGCCAGGAGCGGCTCCAGGACCTTCTGGTAGCGTATCCAGGGGGAAACGGGGGCGTTGATGAGCTCCGTTTCCGGCGGCAGGAGCTTGGGCGACGAGCCGAAGCGCACCAGCTCGCGGTAATCGACGAAGGGGGTCACGAAACGGGACGCCGACATCCAGTGCTCGGGCTCCTTGCCGTCGAAGATGAGCCCGAGGGCCATCTCGGCCGCCCGGATTCCCCATTTCGTGGGGGACAGCCCCACGCCCCCCACGATCCCCCTGTCCAGATTGGTGCGCAGGTACTCGAAGACCGGGACGTTGTAGGTGTCGGCGATGGACCGGACGTATTCCCTTCCGGATATATAGCGGCCTTCCTTGTCGTACCAGCCCGGGTTGAAGCTGACCACGAAGGTATTCTCGGGGGAGATCCTCAGGAAAGGGTCCGCTATATCCTGGGACGTGGGGTTTATCACGAACACGAAGTCCAGGTCGGGCTGGAGGTCGACGAACCCCTTGCGAAGCACCTTGACCAGCTCCAGGTCGTCGACGAAGAGTAGAAGGAGAACCGCCCGCTTCCTCTTCGGGAAGATGCGGGCGGCCAGCTCGGTGTTCTTTTCCCCGACGCCGGAGTTTTCGACGATATACAGGGTTTCATCCCCTTCGAACTGCCGGCGCCGGGCCTCGTTCCCGACGACGTCGAAGGCGATCATGGGAATTCCGGGGTAGCGTTCCTCGCGCAGCTGGAGGGAAAGGAAGAAGGCGGGATCCCCCTGGGCCAGGATGAGGGTCGGCGTCCTGCCCTCCAGCCTCTCGA
>CAYTYG010000065.1:10483-12263 GCA_964441515.1 uncultured Treponema sp. | reverse complement strand
CCAAGAACCCCGGCCTGGTGAAAGCCGCGGACACCCTCTTCGAGGTCTGCAACGCAGCCGCGGAAACCATGTACAAGGTGGTCCGGGGGATCATGCAATACGCTCCCGTGGGTGTCTTCGTCCTTATCTCCATCGTCTTCGCCCAGCAGGGCCCCAAGGCCATAGGCCCCCTGCTCATCGTGACCCTAACCGTCTATGTGGGCCTTATCCTGCACCTGGTCCTGGTCTACGGCGGTGTCCTCGCGGTCTCCAAGCTGGGCCTGGGCAAGTTCATCAAGGGCGTCAACGAGGCGATGGTGACGGCCTTCGTGACCCGATCTTCCAGCGGCACCCTGCCCATCACCCTGCGGGTGGCCGAGGAGAACCTGGGCGTCCCGAGGAGCATCTCCTCCTTCACCCTGCCCCTGGGCGCCACGATCAACATGGACGGCACCGCCATCTACCAGGGCGTCTGCGCCATGTTCATCGGCTTCGCCATCGGACAGCCCCTCTCGTTCAACCAGCAGCTGATGGTCATCATTACCGCGACCCTGGCGTCCATCGGGACGGCGGGCGTGCCGGGAGCCGGGGCCCTCATGCTCCTCATGGTCCTGGAGTCCATCGGCCTGAAGGTGGAGGCCGGCTCCGCGGTGGCCGCGGCCTACGCCATGATCCTTGGCATCGACGCCCTGCTGGACATGGGGCGTACCTCCCTGAACGTGGTCGGGGACCTGGCCGGCACCGCGATCGTGGCCAAGTCGGAAAAGGAACTGGATCTTACAAAGTGGCAGAAAGCCTGACGTGAAGGCGGGCCGGTGAAAGCCGGCTTCGTCCGGAAGGCCGCCCGGGCGGGGCGGCCTTTTCATCCCCGATCGAATCCTCCCGCACGCCGGAGGACCGTCTCATTCCGGGGATCAGGGCCGCCGGGAGTCGGAATCCGCCCTCCGGTAAAGAACGGCCAGGAGGCCCAGGGCCGCGAAGTAGAAAGCCGCGAGGCAGAGAAGCCTCCTCCAGTACAGCTCCCGGTTCCGGACCCGGTAGACCCGGGATTCCCCGGCGGCGGGGAAAGGCGCGGGATCCCAGGGCAGGCCGTACTCCGCCGCCAACTCCCGGATGTTGAGGAGATGGATGACGGGAACGCCCCGGG
This sequence comes from uncultured Treponema sp., assembly GCA_964441515.1. Classification (GTDB taxonomy): domain Bacteria; phylum Spirochaetota; class Spirochaetia; order Treponematales; family UBA12059; genus JAAYUR01. The sequence continues at coordinate 11,137 of CAYTYG010000065.1, read as the reverse complement.
ACACCATCTCCCGGGCGACTCCCCTCCCGGGCTCCGGGGAAGCGGGAAGCGCGGTATTTAGGCCGGGCCTGAGATCCAGGGCCTTCTTTCCCTCCCCGACGTTGGCCGAGGCTCCCCCCACGTTCACGAAGGCGGTGCAGCGCCGGCAGCCCAGGAAGCTCCCGTACAGGGCCATCCGCGCCCGGACGCTGGCGTCCAGGGTGGCCTCGGCAAGGACGGTCAGCCCGCTCGCGTCCATCTCGGCCTCGAGCAGCTCCCGGCCCTCCTCCAACATGCCCGCCCCGGAATCCCCGCCTCCCCCCAGGGAGACGCCCAGGATGCCGTATCCCAGCTCGGGGAGGGCCGCCTCGTGCATCCGGAGGTAGGAAAATCCCGGAACGTTGGCCCCCCAGCTCGACGAGCCGAGGGATACGATCAGGCCGACGTCCAGGTCCAAGGCCCGGGCCGCGGAGAGGACGGCCAGGATGAGGGAGGGAAAGGACCCGGAGGCCCCCACGGCCACGGCGTCTCCCCGGCGGACGCCGGCCTCCCGGAGGAGCCGCACCAGGAGGGCCGCCGCGTCGGGATTCGCGCCGGTCCGCTTCGCCGCAAGGTCCCCCAGGGTCGTTGTGGTCACCGAGTACTCCCGGCCTATCATCCCCGTCCCGTTGGGGT
>CAYTYG010000065.1:0-10473 GCA_964441515.1 uncultured Treponema sp. | reverse complement strand
CGTGGACCGGGTCCGGGGGGATGCCCGATGCGATCCGTGCGTCCCGGACCCGCGCTTCCGCGGCGGCCAGGATCCCGGCTGCGCCTGACATCTCCCCGTGATACGGCAGCCTTTCGTACGGGTCCAGGGCGCGCTCCACCAGAAGGGCCCCGGCGCTCAGCGCGGCCGCGGCGGCCAGCAGGGTAGACCGGTATCGCTTCATGCGAGGGCCCCTCAGAACGCCTGGAGGAGGCGGGAAAGGATGCTGGTGGCCGCCGTGGCCACGCAGGCGGAGGCCAGGGTCACGGCCGTTCCCTGCTTTCGGCACGTATTCGCAAGGAGGCCGGGGATCACCAGGCCGATCGCGCGGAGATCCTTTCCCGCCGGGAAGAGGGCCGGAAACAGGACACCCCCGGCCGCGGAAAGCAACCCCGCGGTCATGACCAGCACGAAAAACCTCCTCCGCCCGAAGAGCAGGAGGCGGGCGGAGAGAAGACGGTACGCCCCCAGGCTGGCCAGACAGACGGCCGCCGTTCCGACGAGCCGGAGGGGCTCCGAAGCGTAGAGGGCCAGGAAGGCGGGCACGACGATGCCCCCGGGATAGAGCGAGGTGAGCTCGTAATAGGCCATGGAGACGAGAAAACCGACCAGGAGGGTTTCATGGTTCATAGGATACTCCCCGTTCCTCGCAGTACCCGACCAGCCGCTCGCCCAGGACGGCCATGTTCCCGAGCCCGACCACGCAAAGCCCGCCCGGGTGCCCGCGCCCGACGGCGCGGAGTATTCCTTCTGGGTCCCGTTCCTTCAGCCGGAGGCAGGGTACGGGGGCCTTGCGGAGCCCTCGGCGCGCGGCTTCCGCCTGGGGGCCGACGATATAGATCCCGGACAACCGCGGGTGAAGGACCGTCCCCAGGGCTTCGATCCACTGCCCCGTCCGCTCCGGGCGGTCGTCCCGGAGGTTGAGGATGCCCGCGACCCCCAGCCCGGGATCCATCCTGTCCAGAATCTTCTCCAGGACAGCCCGGCTGGAAACGATGTCGTTGGCCGCGAAGGCGTTGACGAAGACAAGGGTCCTTCCGTCCTCCTCCCACCTCCAGGCCCGGAGGGCCCCCAGGTCCGGCAGGGCAGCGCCCATGGCGCGGAGGGCCGATTTCTCCTCCAGGCCCGCTGCCCGGCAGATCCCGAGCGCAAGGCAGAGGTTCTCCTCGAACTCGAGGTACCCGAGCCGGGGCAGGACGGAGCGCAGATCCTCCTCCAGGACCCGCCGCGTCGTCACAAGGCGGGTCCCCTTCCGCAGAGCCGCCTCCCGAAGCTCGGGAAGATCCTCCCCCTCGGGGCAGACCACGACTCCGCCCGGGGGCACGGACGCGGACAGGACGCGGGCCACCTCGGTCCTCGACCCGCCCTGCTCGGCGGCATGGTCCACCCGGGAGTTCGTGATCCCGCAGACGTTGATCCCCAGGATGCGGTTGGATTCCATGGCCTGGTTCTCCCCGCGGACGCTCATGATCTCGGCCACGAAGGCCTCCGCCCCTTCCCGGACGGCGAGGGCCAGGAGCTTCTTCTGTTCCAGGATGCTCGGGGAACCGCGGCGGCGCAGGATCTCCTCCCCGCCGTCGGCGTGCAGAAGCACGGGACGGGAGCCCGTGGTCTTGGCGACCGTGACGCGCCCCGACCCGCGCAATGCGGCGGCCACGAGCCGCACGACGCTCGACTTGCCCCGGGTGCCCGTCACCCCGATCCGCAGGGGAAGGCGGGCTCGGGCGCGGGTTAGGCCGAGGGCCTCCAACCCATACCCGAGCAGGAAAAAACCGAAGGCGAGGGTCGAAAGGAGTAGAAGGTTCACGGTCCCCAGAATACCCGCCGGCCGGGTCTTTGACCAGACGCGCGGGGCGGCGGCGCCTATTTCCCCGCGAGGCACCGCAAGGCGTCGCGAAGGTTCTCCAGCGTATAGGGCTTCGGCAGGCAGAGGTCGAACCCCGAGTCCAGGGCCCTCTGGTCCTCCTCGGCTCCCGAGACGGCCAGAAGGGGCACGCGGGAGCCTCCCTCCCGGATGCGGCGGGCGGCCTCGAAACCGTCCACCCCGGGCATGCAGATGTCCAGGAGTACGGCGTCGTATCCTCCCTTAAGGGCTCGTTCCGCGGCCGCGGCACCGTCGTTTACGGCGTCGCTCTCCCACCCGAGGTGGGCAAGCATGCGGGTCAGGATCTCCCGGTTCGCCGAATCGTCATCCGCTATGAGCGCCCGCATCTCAGTCCCCAAGCCTCGCCAGGGCGGTCTCCAAAGCCCGCCTCAGGCGCGCCAACCGAACGGCCAGGGAGGACGCGTCCTCGGAGGAGAAGAAAGCCTCCATCTGGCGGACCGAGAGGGCGGCACCCGGGGCCGCCAGGCTCTCGAAGACCTTGACCAGCCGCTCCACGGCGTCCCGGGCGTCGGCCCCGGCCGGGGGTTTCCCCGTCCTGCCGATATCCAGAGCCGCCGCGATAGCCTGGATCGAGCCCTCCCCGGCGGCCCTCGCCTTGTCGAGGACGTCCTGCCGGCTCTCCTTTCGCCCCGAAAGCCTCTCGCTGAACAGTACGGGAGAGGCCGCGTCCATACGCCCGATCGCGGATTCCGCGGCGGCCAGAAGCTTCTGGATATCCGCAGGCTTGCTGAAAACGCCGTCGAATCGGGTCTCGGGGTCCTCCAGCTCCGCGGGATCGAAAGCCGTCAGGGCTATCAGGGGAATGCCCGGGGGATAGCGCCGCCCGGAGGATCCCCGGATCCTCCGGGCTAGTTCCAGGCCGCTCATATTCGGCATCTGGACGTCCAGAAAAACAAGGTCCACCAGCCGGGTTTCCAGGATCCCTAGGGCATCCATGCCGCCGGAGGCGGCGTGGACCTCATGTCCGGCGTCCTCCAGGAGGACGCGCATGTACTCCAGGTTCACCTCGTTGTCGTCCACGACCAGGAAGGACCGGGGCAGGCCGGGCAGGGTCCCTTCCGCCCGGGGAACGGAGGGGGTGCCCACGGGGATCAGGATGGAAAAGACGCTTCCTCGGCCGGGAGAGCTCTCCAGGCGGATTTCCCCTCCCAGGGCGCGCAGGAGATTCCGGGCCAGGGCCAGGCCCACCCCGTGCAGGGCCCGGGCGGAATCCATCCCGGCCTGCGCGAAGGGCTGGAAAATCCTCGCCTGCTCGCCGGCCGTGAAACCGACGCCCGTATCCCGGATGGACAACGCCAGGTGGGGGACGTTCCCCTCCTTCCGTTCCAGGGAGTACTCCACGGTGACGCCCCCCGACTCGGTGGACTTCACGGCGTTGTCGACAAGGATACCCAGTATCTTTCCCAGAAGGTCGGGATCGCTCTCGATCACGTCCTCCCCCTCCGCGAGGATCTCGAAAGACAATCCTCGGAACGTCGCCTCCTCGCGGTAGGGTTCGCATATCCTGCGGACGAAGCTGCCCAGGGCGAATGTCTTGAACGACGGCTCATCGGAAGAGGATTCGGAGCGGACGAGGTCCAGGATTCCCGTCAGCATGTCCAGAAGCTCCCGTGCGCTCTTCGTTATCTGGGAGGCGTTCCGCACCGCGTCCTCCGGGGCCATCCGGATGAGCTGCGCGGCCGAGAGGATGGCGGATACGGGGGTCTTCAGCTCGAGGCTCAGGTTGGCCAGGAACTCGCCTTTGCCGCGGGCGGCCGCCTCGGCGTCCTCCTTCGCAGCCCGAAGGAGATCCTCCATGGTCTTCCGCGCGCTGATGTCCTCGATGATGGCCACGGCATGGGTGATGTTTCCCTCCGGGGACCTCACCGGCGACAGGAGGACGGAGGCCCAGAACGAGGAGCCGTCGGACTTGGCTACCTTGACCTCGTCCCGGACGTCGAACCCGTCCAGAACGAGGGATCGCACCTCCAGGATGCGCTCCGGAGTGTACCGGAGAAAAGCGAAGATGTCCCGGCCGATGACGTCCACCGGCGGATGCTGGGTGGTCTGGGAAAAGACCGGGTTGATGTAATCCAGCTCGAAGGCGCGGTTGGCCACGCAGACGCAAACGGAAAGCTGGTCCACGGCCTGGTAGAGCTTGCGCAGAGTTTCCTCGCTCTTCCTCCGGAGGGTGACGTCCCGGATGATCCCCACGGACCCCATGAACTCTTTCTGCCCCTGTCGAAGACCGTACTCCCCGGCCGCGGACACCTCCCCGTACGAGATGATCGAGGCGATCACCTCGTCCCCCATGCCCAGGACGGATCCCGGCTTGCGCTTGATCCGCACCTCCAGGTTTTCCGTCTTGCGGTCCAGGCCTCGGCGTTCGTTGAAGAGCTTGGGGCTCAGGTTGGCCCGTATGCTCACTCCCTTGTACATGTCCAGAACGCTTTCCCGGTCCACGGCCTGGGCGTCCATATCGTGGAGTAGCGCGGAAAAATGCGTTCCCAGGAGCTCCTCGGGGTCGTATCCCAGGAGCCGCACCGCGTCGTTGACGAAGGTAAACCGGCCCTCGGTATCCAATTCGTAGATGATGTCCGGGAGGGCCTGGACGAGATCCTCGTATCTGCGCTCCAGGGCGGAAAAAGCCCCGCGGAACCGCTTGCGCAGGGCCAGAAGGACCCGGAAATAGGAGGAAAGCCTCTCTCCGCCCTCCGGGCCGGCCCCGCGTTCCCGGACGAAGATATCGAAAGCCCCCCGCGCTATCTGGGCGCGGGCGGATTCCTGCTCCCCGGATTCGCAGGCCAGGATGACGTGGGGACCGGCGCGGCCCAGCCCCTCGCTCGCACCGACGAAGGTCTCCAGGTCCATCAGAAGGAAATCGGATGTTTCGGAAGCAAGGCACTCCCGGGCGCGGCCGGGCGCCCGGACGGCGCCGACCTTGATCCCCGGAACCGAGGCCTTCACGACCTCGGCGGAAATCCGGGCCTCTTCCTCGTCCCGCATGCAGATGGTCAGGCTGAAAACGTCCTTCTTCGGCATCGGCGCCCCCGGATCTCCCCGATCAATCCATCGGGTCTATCGTATAGAGTGTTCCCTCCCGGGCCATCTCCACGACCATGGGAGTCCGGCCCCGGAGCTTCGCCTGGTAAAAAATTTCCAGTTCCTGGAGTTCCATGTCCGTCCGGTTGGGATCGTGATGAAACAGTAGAAGCCGCTTCACCCCGGCCTTGTGGGCCGCGTTGACGGCGTACTCGTAGGAGGAATGCCCCCACCCGACCTTGTTGGTGACGTATTCCTTCGCCGAGTATTGGGTGTCGTGGACCAGCAAGTCCGCGCCCTGCATGAACCGCTGTATCTTCCCGTTCTCCTCCCGGGCGGCCTGTTCTCCCTCGATGGCCGCGGCCTCGTCATAGTCGGGGTCCTCGGGGTTTGTGGGAAAAACATTGCGGAAAGGCTCGTTGTCGTAGACGGTCACGAAGCTCCGGCCCCGGTACTCGATGCGGTAACCCAGGCAGAGTATGGGATGGTTCAGGTATTTCGTCGTGATCCAGATCCCGTCCCCCAGGTCGAAGGTGTTCTCCTTGATCTGTTCGTAGGTGATCTTGGCGGCAAGCTCCTCCTGGCGCACGGGCCAGTAGCGGTAGGAGAGCTGGGAGCCTATGATCTTTTCCAGGGTGTCTTCCTCGTAGGTGATGGGACCGCGTATACGCAATTCCGTGCCCGGGACGTAGATGGGCGTGAACATGGGGAATCCCATGATGTGATCCCAGTGGGTATGGGTGATGAAGATATCGGCGGATATAGGGCCCGCGCGGAAATCCGTGCGCATGAGGCTGTCCCCGAGCTGCCGTATCCCGGAGCCCGCGTCGATTATAATGAGGCGGCGCCCGCATCGCACCTCCAAGCAGGCGGTATTGCCCCCGAATTCGACGGTCTCGGGGCCCGGAGTGGGCATGGAACCCCGGTCTCCCCATATTTTTACTGTGAACATGGATTTCCTCTTCCCCTAGAGTATAGCCGAACGCGCGGTTTATTGGACCAGCCGCAGAAACACTTTGGCCTTTTCTATCTCGGCGTTGACAGGCTCCTCCAATTCCTCCAGGGATTCCTTCCTGATTTTAAGCTCCTCGAACACGGATTGGGAGAGTTTATCCGGGTACCGGTTCCCGGAAAACCCGATTCCCTCCCGGCTCGCGTAATAGTTGGCGACGGCCACGGTAAGGACGATGTCCCGGTTGTCGCCCTGGTAGGCCTCGCTGGAATGATGGTAGCGGGCGGCGTCCGATATTGCCCCGTCCAGGTGCCAGGCCGCGGCGATAAGCGCCCCGGCGTCCGTATGGTCCAGCTCCAGGGTTCGCTTTTCCGCCGTGTGCAGGGAGATCCGTTCCCGGTCCGCCACGGCCATGGTCCGCACGTACTCCTCGGACAGGGCGTTGTTGAGGGGTATCTTGCCGATGTCGTGCAGGAGCCCCGCCGCGAAATACTCCTCCAGATATTTGGGGTCCGCCCCACGCTTCTTGGCGATAAGCTTGGCCGTCACGCCGGCGCAAAGGGAATGCCGCCAGAAACCGTCCATGTTGAGGGCCTGAAAGTTCTTGTTGGATGTGAACTTGTCCAGGACCGCCGTGGACAGGGCAAGGTTCTTGACGGTGTTGACGCCCAGCATGATGATTGCCCGCACCAGGCTGGTAACCTGGGTGCCCAGCCCGTAGTACGCCGAGTTGATGAGCTTGAGCACCTTGCCCATCAGCACGGGATCCAGGGAGATCACCCTGTCCAGGTCTATCGGGCTGGTCTTGGGGTTGTTGCAGACCTCGAGCACCTTGGACACCGTCGTCGGAAGGCTCGGCATGGAGCCTATATAGTCCCGGACCCGAAGAAGATTGCTATTTGCCGACATGCCCTTTCTCCCGACGCATGATGCCCAACAGTTTAGCCCATTTTGGGGAAATGGGTATACCGTGAACCTCCGAAGGCTGTCCGTCGGGGCCGAGTACGACGGAATTCCCCTCGGTCCCCGGGGACGCCGGCGGGGGGTCTTCCTGCCGCCTGTCCCCTCCCTGCCGTCGGTCCTCCCGGGACCTGCGCTCCGTGGGTAGGGTCCGCCGCTCCAGGCCCGACCTGCGGTCCAGGAAGCGCCGATCCCCGTCCTGCCGGGGCTCCGATCCGCCGTCCTCCAGGGCCTCGATCAGCTCGTCCACCTTCCGGGAGACGCCGCTCTTCTCGAACTCCTGCCGCTTCTCGTCGGGCAGGGCTTCCGAAAGGTCCTTGAGGTACGACAGAAGGCCCGCGATCTCCTCTTTCGGCGAACGAGGCTCCTCTCCTTCGAGGGATTCCGGCGCGATCTCCGCGGATTCCTGCGTGTCCGGCGGGGCGGCCTCCGTCTCGGCGCGGGGCGGCGGGGAGAGTGGTTCCAGGTCGGGCCTATCCTCGGGCTCCAGGTCGGGCTCGGCGCCCTCCTCCAGCACCAAGGAAGGTTCCTCCTCGCCCAGGTCCTCGTCGAATTCTTCGATCTCCGGTTCCCCGGAGGGGCTTTCCTCCGGCCCGGCCGACTCCCCGGAATCAAGTCCGGGCTCCGGCGTTTCGATCCCAAGCTCCTCCGGGTTCGCCTCCTCCGGATGCTCCAGCCCGGGTTCCGTCTCGGGTTCGGGTTCGGGTTCGGGTTCGTATTCCGGGATTTCCGGCCGGGGCTCCTCCGGGAGCTCCTCCGGCGGCTCCTCCTCGGGCTTTGGAAAACCCGTTTTCGGGAGGGGCGGAGGAGGCGGATAGTTTGGGTACCGGGGATATGGGGGATACGAGGGCGGCTGCGTGTAGACAACCTGGGGCGCCTGGGGAGGCGGCGCGTACACGGGCGGGGGATAGGAAGGCGGCGGATACGCCGGGGGCCGCGGCGCGGCGGGCTCAACCCCCCGAGCTTCCGGTTCGAAGGGCTCGGGCTGCGGCGGCGGGCGGGAAGGTTCCCGGGCCGGGGAGTCCTCGCCCCGGCCGTTCCCGACCCTGGAGTCGGGGTAAAGCTCCTGTCCCGCGAGAAGCCGTTCGTCCTCGGTCTTGGGCTCTTCCTCCTCCTCCGGCTCCACGGAGTCCATGGGCTCCTGGTCCTCCGGAATCGGCTCGTCGTACTCCTCCAGGAAGATCAGCTCCTCGGCTTCGTCCACGGGTATTGGCTCCGCCGCGGCGAGGGCCAGCACGGCCTCCATGCGCTCCTCCCCCGAAGGTTCGCGGGGCGCGGCCGCCTCGTCCTCCGCGAGCAGGCTCTCCCGCAGGACGCGGATGTTACGGTCCCATGCGTCCCGCACGTCCTGGGAGTATGCGTTGACGGCCTTCTCGTAGAGCTCCAGGGACCCTTCCAGGTCCCGGATATCCTCGGGCCTTCCCCGCCTTCCCCGGAGGTTGACGAGCCGGTCCGCGGCCGCCACGGCCTTTTCCTTCTCCCCGAGGGTGCGGTACACGGCGGAGAGCTCCAGCCATGCGTCCGCGTTGTCCGGCTTTTCCCGGGTCAGCTCCTCCAGGATCTTCCGCGCGTGGGGAAGATCCTTCCGGGCGGCGTGGGCGCGGGCCAGCTCCAGGCGGGCTTCCGGATCTCCGGGCCGGGACTTAAGGTATCTTTCAAGCTCGCGGACGGCGTCGTCCGGACGGCCTTCCTCCCTGTAGATTTTGGCCAGTTCGATCCGGAAACCGGCTTCCTTGGGATCCAGGGATATCACCTTCCGGAAGACCTTCTCCGCCTTCTGGTCCCGGCCCATGGCCTTGAGCAGGAGCCCGTAGAGCTTCAGGGCCTCCAGGTTGTCCGGGGCCTTCCGCAGGATATCCGCCGCGGCCTGAAGGGCCTTGTCGTTGTAGCCCAGGCTCTTGTAGAGCCGGCCCAGGCGGAGCCGCAGGGCGTCGTTGTCCGGCATGATCTCCACGAGGGCCTCGATCTCCTGGAGGGCCTCGGCCTGGCGGCCGCTCTGCTCCAGGAGGCGCTCGATGTTCTCGGCCGCCTGCAGGAAGGAGGGATCCGCCTCCAGGGCGCCCCGGAATTCGTGGATCGCCTCGTCCACCTTGCCCGCTTCGGCGTACGCCACCCCAAGGCCGTTCCGGGCTTCCGCGCTCCCGGGCACAAGGCTCAAGACCTGCCGGAAAAGATCGATGGACCGGCGGGTTCGACCGTTCCGGGCCAGGGCTAGGCCGTAGCGGTTCATGGCCTCGATCCAGCCCGGGCGCGCCTTAACGGCCTGCTCATACTCCCGGAGGGCGTCCTCCTGTTTATTCAGGGCTTCATAGGCTATTCCGAGGTTGTAGTGGAAGGAGGGATAGTTCTGGTCGATGGCCAGCCCCTTCCAGAAGACCTTGACGGCCTTTTCGTGGTCACCCCGCGCCATGTGCACGATACCCAGGGAATTGTACGCAAGAACGTGCCGGGGATCCTTTTCCACGGCCCGGGTGAAGGACATCTCCGCGGCCTTGAGGTTCCCCATCTGGCGGTAGACGCTTCCCTCGTTGAACAGGAGCTCCGGGTCCTCGGGAGCCAATTGGAGAGCTCGCTCCAGGGCGGAGAGGGCGTCGTCCAGCCTCCCCAGACGGAGGTATACCGTACCCAGGCTCTCCAGGGCCCGCACGTCCTGGGGATTGCGCTCCACGATCGACGCGAAGGCGCCGAGGGCGGGTTCGAAGCGGTTCGTACGGAGGTAGACGCTTCCCAGGACGAACCGGGCGTCCCGGGACTCCGGGCGCTCCATCAGATAGTTGCGGGCAAGCCTCTCCGCCGCCTCGAAGTCCCGCAGCCTCAGGGCGTTCTGCGCCCGTTCGAGGACATCCACGGATTTGCGGCTTTTCGTCATGGAACCGTCCTGACGGGACGCGCGGCGGCCTCCCGGGAGAATTCACCGGGCCTTTGGGGGAGTACGGAGTCGTAGGATGCCACGGTTATATAGTACAGCCGCCCGTTGGTCAGGCCTGTCAGCTCAACGCTGGTCGAGTCGCCCACGTCGATGGGCGAACCTCCCTGCGCCGCTTCCTCGCCGTAATACTCTCCCGGGGCGTTTCCGTAGTATACGAGATATCCCTTTAAATCCGCGTCCGGAACCCGGCTCCACCGCACCGTTATGTTTCCGTCGCCGGCCGTCGCCAGGATTTCGCCCGGGGGCGGGGGCGGAGGATCCGGGAGGTATCGGAGGGTCACCGAGGAGAGAACCGGGCCTTCCGAGCCCTGGGGATCCGGGTAGAGCTCTATGCGAACCTGCGCGTAGCGGCCGAGGGCGTCCGGAGGAAGAGGGCTGCCGGGAGTGAAGGGGCGCCACTCGGGAAACTCCTCCCTCCAGGTCTCCGGGAAATCGCCGGAACGGAAGAAGAAGGCCGCGCCGGAATTGCCCGGAGTCCGTATCTCGGCGTCGATCCTGCGTATCCGGGTGTTGGCCCAGCCCAGGTCCACCATGGGCGACGTCGCCCGCCCGGGATCCAGGCCGTACCGGCCCAGGACGGGCTTGTCCACCCAGCGGGAGGATATCCTCAACTCGTCCAGAAGCCCCGTATAGTTGGGACCCAGGGACACGGGGGACGCGGTGCCTACGGCGGGAAGGTAAACCTCCCCGCCCTCCCGTCCCGTGTTC
>CAYTYG010000064.1:0-12422 GCA_964441515.1 uncultured Treponema sp. | reverse complement strand
ACTCCACTACGGAGCTCGGACTGGAATTCGGGGGCCGCGATCATACGACGGTCATGCACGGCTGCCAAAAGATCGACGAACGGCTGAAGCTGGATCCGACCCTGGAGAACACGATCCAGCACATAATATCCGCCGTCAAGGATATGAGTTCGAAGGCGTAACTCTGTGGATTTTCCGTTGTCCGGACGCGTATCCCCGTCTTCCTGTGGATATGTGCATAGCCGCGCGAGGATTTCCGACCGTTTTCTTCACCGGATACTTCATTTTCCGGAAACGAAATCGAGGGGTTTTCAACAAAAGATAGACCCTTATTACTACTGCTACTGAATACTATAAATTCATAAGGAGACAGGAGACCCGGCAATCAGGGCTTCCGACCGTTGTTTTTTCGTTGTCTATGAAAACGGAATTATGATAAAGTACGACGAGAGGTGGAGCCATGAAATTTACCTGTGAGAAAAACGCGTTTTCCCGGGAGATATCCTTCGCACAGGAGATAATCGCCTCGAAAAACGCTCTTTCCATAATGTCCAATGTCCTCCTGGAAGCCGCGGAAGGATCCCTGGTAATCCGGGCTACGGACATCAAGGTAGGATTCGAGACCAGGATACCCGTGGATGTGGCCGAACCCGGATCCGTCACGGTCTTTTGCGACAAGCTTTCGGGAATTCTTTCCAGTATCCCCGAGGGGGATATCGAGTTCGAATACGATGACGCGAAGGTGCTCGTTAAGCCCCATTTCAAGAAAGTCCGTTTCCAGCTGAAAACGATTTCCAGCGAAAAATTTCCGGAGCTCCCCGCTGCGGACGAGGGGGCCTATTTCTCCGTTCCCTCGAAAGACCTGAAGGAGATGATCACCCAGACCGTCTTCGCCGTATCCGACGACGAGACACGATATTTCATGAACGGCGTGTTTCTTGAAAGGACCGAGGAAGGGCTTGTCATGGTGGCTACGGACGGTCGCCGGCTGGCGTTCATCCGAAAGGAGCTTTCTTCCTCGATTCCGGATTTCAAAGGCGTCATCGTACCGCCGAAAATTCTGTCCCTTATCCTGAAGCGAGCATCGGACGAGGGACCCGTGGATCTGGCGGTCACGGAAAAGAACCTTTTCGCGAGGTTTGGGAACTACCGTATAAGCTCCGTCCTTATAGAGGGACAGTTTCCTAACTACCAGAAGGTCATCCCCCAGAGCCAGACATATTCCTTCGTCCTGAATCGGTCGGAGGCCATGGACGCCCTGAAGCGGGTTTCCATCTTTGTCGAGCAGAAGTCCCGAAGGACCTTCTTCAATCTCTCCGACGGATCCCTTGCCATATCCTCGGAGGAAAGCGAGCTTGGGACCGCGAAGGAGGAGATTCCCTGCCGGTACGCCGGGGAAGACGCCCTACTTGCGCTTAATTACCGGTACCTGGAGGATCCGGTCCGGGTGATAAAGACGGACGAGGTGCGGGTGGAGTTTACGGAGCCCAACCGCGCCATTACCGTCCGCCCGGAACCTCCCGCCGACTACTTTCATATCATCATGCCCATGCAGCTCGAGTAACGGAAGGGAATGTTCGACTCCATAACCACATTCCGCTTCCGGAATCTGGACGACGTCGCCACGGATGTCCGGAGCCGTAGAATATTCCTGGTAGGTGAGAACGGCCAGGGGAAATCCAACTTCCTGGATGCCGTGTACAGCCTTTGCTACGGCGCCTCCTTCCGGGGCGCCTCGGACCCGGAAGCGGCCCGCAGGGGAGAGGACGAATGGTCCCTCTCGGCCGTATCCAGGGGGGGAGAGTCGGATCCTCCTTCCCGCCTGGTTGTATCCTTCCGGTCCGGCCGCAAAACGGCTTCCTTCGACGGAAAAAACATCCCGGACCGGAAGGAGATGATAGAGCGCAACCCGGCGGTCGTCTTTTGCCCCTCGGACTTGGACTTCGCGCAGGGCGAACCGGAGCGGCGGAGGTTTTTCCTGGACCAGACGGCAAGCCTCGTGTCCCCGGGGTACCTGGACAGCCTGCGGGCCTATCGCAGGGTGTTGAAAACCCGCAACCTTTCCCTCAAGGAGCGCAGGCTGGACATCCTGGAGGTCCTGGACGAGCAGCTGGCTCAGTTCGGCGTGGAGCTTCGGGACCGGCGCGCCGAGATGCTGCGGGAGTTCAACCGGGTTTTCGCGGACCGCTACGAGGCGGTGTCCCGCATAGGAAAGCGGATCGAGCTGGACTATCGCCCCTCCTGGAAGCAAGGGGAAGACCGGGCCGGCGTTGTCGCCGCTCTGAAAGCCCGCCGGGAGGAGGAGCTTGCCCTGGGAATCACCCTCTCGGGTCCGCATCGGGACCGGTTCCGATTCCTTTCGGAGGAAGGGGAGTTTTCCGCCTCCGCGTCCACGGGGCAGCTTCGGCTCCTTTCCCTTACGCTCCGGATCGCACAGGCCTTGTTTTGTTCGGAGCGGACCGGCCGGGCGCCCATACTTCTCCTGGACGACGTGCTCCTGGAGCTGGACCCGGGCAAGCGCCGACGCTTCATGGATACGCTTCCTCCGTACGAGCAGGCGTTTTTCACCTTTCTGCCCGGCGAGCCCTACGGGGACTACGCGGAGGAGGGTACGATGGTATACTGGGTGGAAGATGGACGACTTGAGGATAAAGACCGCGGCTGAACTGATCTCTGCCATCATCTCTCCCCAGGCGGCGGAGGCCGCGGGAACCTGGGCCAAGGTCCTGGGCGTCTGGCCCCGTCTTGCGGGAGAGCGCGCGGCGGCACATTCCCGCATCACGGACCTGGCCAACCGCATCGTACTCGTGGAGGTGGATCATCCGGGATGGATCCAGCTTCTCCACTTCCGCCAAACCGTCCTGCTCAAGGAGCTGCAGAGGTGCTTTCCGGCCCTGGAAATACGCGGCATCCAGTTCCGCGTCTCCCGGATGGGCGGAGCGGAATCCTCCGGTGCCGGGGAACCACCCCCGGTTGCGGCCGAGGCCGTCGGGGAAGAGGAACGGCAGCCCGAGCCGTCCGCGCCGCTGCGTGTGGATCCGGCGGCCATACAGGATCCCGCGCTCCGGGACGCCCTGGCGGGACTCCGGGACGCCCTGGAGGGCGGCCGCGAGGAAGATCCCGCCCAGGAAAGGGCCCCGGACATCCGTTGACCAAGGCGCCCCAGGGAACATATAATCCTTTGTCCTGTCGGAAGAGACCTAGGGCGTTCCCGGCTCGCTTGAACGGCCCCGGGAAGGTCCAACCCATAGCAAGGAGCATTTCGTCATGAAACGCACGTACCAGCCGAGCCGTACCCGCCGAGTCAGGAAATTCGGCTTCCGGGCCAGGATGAAGACCGTGGGCGGCCGCCTTGTCCTGAAACGCCGCCGCGCCAAGGGCAGAATTAAGCTTTCGATCTCGGACGAAGGAAAGAAGTACTGATTCCGTGAGGAAGGATATCGGGATGGCGGGGCGCTGTACCTTCCGGAAGCGCGAACGTATCCGAGATAAACGGGACATCGACAGGGTTTTTAAGGAAGGAAGCCGGGTTTCCGTGCAGGGCATGCGTCTCCATTCCGTTCGGAATGGCACGGATGCCGTCCGGGTTCTTTTCATACCCGTGCGGAAGTATGGAAACTCCGTACGGAGAAACCGCGCCCGGCGGGTGGTATCGGAGGCTTACCGTTTGGTGAAGCCCCGTCTGGCTCCCGGGCGCGATCTCGTCTTTGTCCTGTATCCCGGTACCGATACCTTTAAAGAACGGTCGGGTCAGGTGGAGCGGGTGCTTCGCCTGGCGGGCGCTATGCCCGGGGGATCATGCGATCCATCTTGTCGGCGGTCCTGATCGGCATCATCCGGTTCTATCGAGCCGTAATTTCTCCTTGGAAGCCGCGTTCCTGTCGCTACTATCCCACCTGCTCCGAATATGCGTTGGAAGCCGTCCGCAAGCACGGCCCCGTAAAGGGAGCCTTCCTTGCGGTTCGTCGGATCCTGCGCTGTCACCCCTTTAACCCCGGAGGCTATGACCCAGTACCATGAATGAAAACCGAAACGACAAAGCGTTTGACAAGAACACGGTCCTAGCGATCGTACTTTCCGTCCTCGTCATGGCGGGCGGGACATGGGTCCAGCAGAGGTTTTTCCCCCGGGAGCCCCTTCCCGCGGCCCCCCAGACGGCGTCCCCGTCCCCGGCTTCCCGGCCCGCGGCCGCGGCCCCCGAGCCGGCCGCGGCCCCGGCGGCCGCGACGGTTCTCTCGCCGGCGGAATTCGAGGTTCCCTCCTCCGAGGCGACCTACACCCTCAAGACGGACGTCATGGAGGCGGTTTTCTCGAACCGCGGCGGGGAGCTGGTGTCCCTGCGGCTTCCCAAACACGCGGATCGGGACGGGGTCGTGGAGCTCATCG
Source organism: uncultured Treponema sp. (assembly GCA_964441515.1). GTDB lineage: Bacteria > Spirochaetota > Spirochaetia > Treponematales > UBA12059 > JAAYUR01. Next base: position 8,057 of record CAYTYG010000064.1, on the reverse strand, counting down.
ACGCGCCCCGGGGCCAGTCCAGGGCCTTCGCGCTTTCCCTGGGCGGCCCGTCCGCGGAGCCCCTCCGGGAGCTTCTCAACTACCGCCGTATCGACGACAGGACCGTGGAGTTCTGGAGGACCTTCCTTCCCGCGAACGGCGGGACGGAGCCGTTCACGCTCCGCAAGCGTTATACGTTCGTTCCCGGCGAGTATATGTTCCGCCTGGAGATATCCCTGGAGAACTCCTCGAACACCGTACTTCCCCTGGCAGCGGACGGGTTTGCCTACACCCTTACCTACGGCCCCCGGATCGGTCCGACCATCCAGTCCGGCGGCCGGTACGCCGACTTCCGCAGGCTCATCGCCCTGGAGAACGGCAAGCGTAAAAACATCAATCCCAAAGGGGGGGTCGAGACGGTGGACCGCAGGGCGGCGTGGAGCGCGGTGGCGGGGAAATACTTCGCCCTCATCGTCATCCCGGACGCCACGCCCTACTCCACCACCTATCGGACGCACATGGAGAACGGAAAGGCCGACCTTTCGTCCCTCTCCTTCTCCCGGCCGCAGATCAAGGCCAGCCGACAACAGGACGTCTTTCATGTCTATTTCGGGCCCAAGAACTCCAAGGAGCTGGCCCGGTACGACGACGCGTCCAAGAACGCCTTCGGAAGGACCGGAGACCAGCTGGAGGAAGTCCTGGAGAGCGGGAACATCCTGGGCTGGCTGGAAGCCATCCTCAAGATTGGCCTCAACTTGTTCTACGGGATGATCCCCAACTACGGCGTCGCGATCATACTCCTGACCATTCTCTCCAAGGTCATCCTGTTCCCCCTCACCAAGAAGAGTTCGGAGGGAACGGCGCGCATGCAGGAGCTCCAGCCGAAGATGCAGGAGATCCAGGCTAAGTACAAGAACAATCCGCAGAAGATGAACCAGGAGATGGCGGAGTTCTACAAGCGGGAGGGCTACAATCCCATGTCGGGATGCCTTCCCCTCCTTATCCAGCTGCCCCTGTTCTTCGCGATGTACAACCTGTTCAACAATCATTTCGACCTTCGGGGGGCTTCCTTCATCGCGGGATGGATCTCGGACCTCTCCCAACCCGAGGCGATCTATACCTTCAAGGAGCCCATCAACCTGCTCATCTTCAAGATGAGCGCCATCCGCGGCCTGCCCATCATTTACGTCGCTAGCCAGCTCCTCTACGGCAAATTCACCCAGCAGCCCCAGTCGGGCGGACAGAACGCCGGGCAGATGAAGTTCATGATGTACGGCATGCCGATCATGTTCTTCTTCATCCTCTACGACGTGCCCTCCGGTCTCCTGGTGTACTGGATCGTTTCCAACGTCATCCAGATCGGCCAGCAGGTTGTCATCAACAAGATCCTGCACAAAAAACGGCAGAGCGCCGCCCCTGTTTCCGCCCCGAACGTGGTTGCGTTCGGAAAGGGAAAAAAGGGCAAACGAAGGTAAGCGGCGGGCCGGGGGGAACCCCCCCCGGCCGCACCGTCCGGGCCGGGGAGGCGTCCGCCCGGCCCCGAAAATCAGCAACCCGCCCATTCTAGGAGAGACAATATGGTATATGAGTTCGAGGGGAGAACCGAGAAGGAGGCGATCGACGTCGCAGCCGCGGAGCTCGGACTGGCCCGCGACGAGTTCGACGTCGAGATCCTGGAGAGCCAGACCGGGGGGCTCTTCAAGAAAGGCAAGGTCCGGCTTCGGATACATGTCCATTCCAATGCCCGCCCGGCCCCGATATCGGAGGCCGCGGAAGCCCAGGCCGCGGGTCGTGCCGTGCCCGCGCCCCGATACGAACGGGCAAGCCCGGAGGGCAGCCCGGACGACGGGTATGCGGCGCCCGCCCGCGCGACCGCGGCGAATCCCGAGGGCGCGGACGAATTCGAGGCCAAGATACTTGAGTTCGTGAAGACGACCGTGGAAAAGATGGGGTACTCCTGCGAGGTCGCCGTCCTTTTCCGGGAGGAAAAAAAGCTCGGGGTGCGCCTGGACAGCGAGCACGCATCGATCCTGATCGGCAAAAAGGGGAAGAACCTGGATGCCCTCCAGCTCCTGGTCAACGTCTACGCGGGCCGTCTGGGCCGGGAAGATCTCCGGATCGTGATCGATTCGGAAAACTACCGGATTCGCCGCGAGGAATCCCTGGTCAAGCTCGCCTACGAGTCCGCGGAAAAGGTCCGGCGTTCCCGGGGTTCCATCCTTTTGGAGCCCATGAATCCCTTCGAGCGGCGCATTATCCACACCACCCTGAACGATATCGTGGACGTGGAGACCAAGAGCGAGGGGGAGGGGCTGTACAAACAGGTGCGCATCCTCTGGAAGGGCGCCAAGCGCTGATCCGGGGAAAAGCGCTCGCATTTCCGCCGGACCTGCGTTAAAGTTACCCCATTGGGCAGGTGCCGACCGCCGGTCTATACGACAAGGCGTCTCCCGGCTCGATGGACGCGCGGCCGCATACCCGGCCGAGATACACGGCACCTCCCTTTCTCCCGGAAAGGAGAGGAACCGTCCATGGGTATTCTTTCCGCCCGCCGCGGCAAGACGGCCTTGGAGGCCGGTCTGCGCCTGACCGCGGGCCCATCGGCGATCGACGAACTCTCGCGCGCCGCGGCCCTTCTGTCCGCCGGCGACGATTTCGACGAGCTGGAATCCGTCCTGGTCGAACAGTCCTGCGACATCACGAGGTCGGACCTATCGGCCTTGTACCTCTATACCGGGGATCCACGGGATTCCAAGACCCCGCTCCGGCTTTCCTACAAGCGGGGGCCCTGGACGGTACCCCCGGCCCTGCCCCGCACCGGCGAGGCCGTCTCCTTCCTGGAGGAATGCGGCGAAGCCGCGGTCCTGAACCGGCGGCGCCCCTGCGTCCTGGACGGCTTTTTCCTGGCCCCCGAGATGGAATCCCTCATGGCCCTGCCGGTAGCGGTTCCCAGGTCCGGCGTGGGCATCCTGGTCGTGAACGCCCGCAGGGCGGATCATTTCGACCGGGTTCGGATGAACTTCCTGGGCTCCCTGTGCGCCCTAGCCGCGGGGATGCTTCGCAGCGCGAGGCTCAACCGGGAGCTGAAGGAGCACGTCGCGATCATCGAGGCCCTGCAGAGGTACCAGGCTAGCGTCTTCACTTCCATGACGAACCTCCTCGTCACGACCGAACGGGACGGAACCCTCAAGTATTTCAACGAGGAGGCCGCCCAGGCCTTCGGCCTTACGGAAGAGGATATCGGAAAGCCCATCCAGGAAGTCCTCGGCCCAAGGATACATCCCAGGATCCTGCGGACCGTGGAAGAAAGCCTCGAGACCGGAACCACGATTCTGGGGGTGGAGGGGATAGCCGAGGGAAGCGGGGGGGATCTGGACTTTTCCCTGAACCTCTCGCCGATACAGGGGCGCAGGTCGGACCGTCCGGACGGAATCACCCTTCTCTTCACGGATCAGACCCGGGAGAGGGCGCTCAAGGACAGGATGAACGTCGTGGTCGAGGAGCGGCGGGCGATAAAGGACATGTTTTCCCGGTACCTCTCCACCGAGGTCGTGCAGCACCTCATGGAATCCCCGGAGCAGGTACGCCTGGGAGGGGCGGGCAAGAAGGCCACGGTTTTTTTCGCGGACATACGGGGATATACCTCCTTCTCCGAGGGGCGTTCTCCGGAGTACATCGTGGAGGTCCTGAACGAGTATTTCTCCCAGGCCGTGGAGATCGTGCTCAAGCACCGGGGTTTCATCGACAAGTTCATAGGGGACTGCATCATGGCCGCCTGGGGCGTTCCCATGACGAGCGAGCAGGAGGATGCGAGGAACGCCGTAGCCTGCGCCCTCGAGATCCAGAAGCTCATCGCGGACCCCCGAAGGACCTTCTTCCGGGGGGACGCGGAGCACTTGAGGGTCGGGATAGGCCTTCATACGGGATACCTCGTGGCCGGAAACCTGGGCTCCGCCCGGAGGATGAACTATTCCGTCATCGGGGACACCGTAAACGTCGCCGCGCGCCTGGAGGGCGTCGCGAAGGCCGGGGAGGTGATCATCACCGAGGATACCCGGCTTCTACTGGGCAACGCTTTCCTGTTGGAGGAACGGGAGCCCGTACGGGTGAAGGGTAAGAACGAGCCGATACATATCTATCGCGCGCTGAAGCGACGCTGACCTCCGGAGGCACAGCATGGAGAGAATAACGGAGTTCTTGGCCGGCGTTTCCTTGGGAACCTGGATATCCGCCGGGATCGCCGCGGCCGCCGCCGCGCTTGCCGTCATAGTCCTGTCCTCCCGGCACCGGTTCCGGCTCCTGGTGCGGACCGCGGCCCTGGACCCCTCTTCCTTCGGGGGGCGCCCGCCGAAGCCGGGATTTCCGGCCCTACGGGAAGGGTATGTCCTGAAAAGGGCGCGGAGCGGATTCCCCGGCGAGCCCGGACCCTTTCCGGAACTTCCCGGGATCCTGGGATTCGGAACGCGCTGGATGGCTTCCCTGGAGCGGGGCGGGAGCCCCCGAACGATGGCCCGGGTCCTGGAGTTCCTGCCGGACACGGGACTTTTCGCGTGCTTCCTGGCCGCTTTGAGAAAGGACGCCCTGGGCAGACAGCTATTGTCCTGGATGGAGACCGACGCGGGTGCCTTCGCATTTCGACGCATCGCCCTGTCGGGCCCCGGAAGGGTTTTCGATGGCTCCGCGGCCCGCGCCCTCTTTTCCGGGCGGATGGACGAGGTCCGTGAGCTCCTGGGGGATCCCGAATGGGCGGTTCGGGTTTTCGCCCTGCGCACGCTCCTGGGTTCCGGCGACGAACGTACGGAGCGGAGCCTCCGGGGCTGTTTCAACGACCCCCATCCCCTGGCCCGTCGGCTCCTTGTCGAGAACTGGGAATCGGAAGACCGGAAGGGCTTCTACGCCGAAGCCCGGAAGCTCCTGGTCTCGGATCCGGTTCTCGAGGTCCGCAGGGCAGCCAAGACCCGGGTCCTGAAGGATTTCCAGGACCTATATTCCCCGGACCTCTCCGAGCTTGGGCCGGAGGAAACCCTTCACGTGCTGGAGCTCCTGGACCCCCGGGAAGCGAAGGACGAGGAGATCGCCTTCAAGTACCTGGACTCCGGAACGCCCGAGGAGCGACTCGCGGCCGCGGAGTGTCTGGAGGCTTCCGGCGCCCTGGGCCGGATTTTCGCGGACGCCGGGATTGCGGACGAGGCCGAGCTCGAGCGGAGGTTCAAGCTTCTGGAATCCGCCGCGGAGCTCCGGGTCTGCGCTTTCCTGTCCCGGGTCGGGGAAATAGACGGGGAGGGGGCCTTTTCCCTCGCGGCCCGCCTCCTGGCCCACGCCGGCGAACGGCGCCATATAGTGACCTTGACGCAGCGCTGGTTCTCCCGGATGGGCGAGCCCCCCTTCACCCCCGAGAAGGTGAGGATTTACGAGCAGGTCCTGGCGGCCGTCCAGGCCCGGGGGTGCGAGGAAGCGGCCGCCCTGGTTGTCGCCGAGCTGGAAAGCCGCAGGGCCTACCCGGACCTGGCCGCCCTCATCCTGCTTTCCCTGGAAGGAAACCAGAGCGCCTGCGTGTTTCCCGTCCTTTCCCGGCTTTTGCTGGATCCGTCCTTTACACTCCGGGCCCAGCTGCGTTCGGCCCTCCTGGGACAGCCCCGGGAGCTGACGGTTCCCATGGCCCTTTCCCTGGTCCGGGCCGACCGGGTGTCGCTTCCCAGGATCGTACGCAAGGATGCCCTTTATCTGATCGGGGAGCTGAAGCTGACCGGAGCCCTCCAGCGGGCCCTGGAGGCATTGCCCCTCCTGGACCCCCGGGAGATAACCGAATTCGCACCGGTGCTGGCGGGCGCGGACATGGAAGCCTTCGAGCGGAAGGCGCGGTTCATCCTGGATTCCGTGGACGCCTCCACCCGGGCGGCCCTGATAGCGGCCCTGCCGGCGGCGGAATCCCGTTCCTTCCTTGCGGACCTTCGCGCCGCCCTGCGGGACGCGGACCCGGACGTCCGGGTGTCCGCCGCCCGCGCCCTGGCGGGCTTCCACGAGGGCAAGGCCCTGGCATCCGGCGGGCTGGACCTTCTGAGGGACCCCGTGGAGAGGGTGAGGACGGCTGCGGCCGCTGCGTTGGCGTCCGAAGGCGGGGCCGCGGTGCAAGACGGGCTCCGCGCCGTGCTCCTCGACCCGAACGAGGTGGACGACGTTAAATCTTCCCTGATGGAAGGGCTGGGCCGGGCCACGGACATGAGCAGCCTGGATCTGCTCATCGACATCCTTGGGGAGAACGAGGAGTTCCAGGAAGAGCTCTTTTCGGCCCTGGCGCTCCGGGTATCCCGGAAGGACATGGAGCGCGTCGTGGAGAGGTTCAAGGACGCCACCGGAGTACTGAAGGGCCGGCTGTCGGATGCTTTCCGGCGCATGGGCCCCGAGGGAGAGGCGGCCATGGCCGCGCTTCTGGAGGAGGACATAGCCTCCCTGAAGCCCTATATCGTGGAAACCCTGGAGGCCCGGGGATACGTCGAGGCGCGCATCCAGGAGCTCAAGCACCGGGATCCCAGGGTTCGGAGGAACGCGGCGTCCGCCCTGGCCCGGCTGGGGAGCGTCTCCGCGTTCCGGGGCATCGTGCTGGCCGCGCGGGATCCGGATCCCGACGTGCGCGTGGCCGTCGCCCGCGCCCTGGAACGGCTGGCGGGACCCGAGGGCGCGGCGCTTCTTTCCGAGCTGGAGTCGGATCCGAACCCCCGGGTCCGCAAGTACATCCTGTGGGCCATGGAACGGGTTCGGGCGAAGAGCCTGTGAATCGAGAAAGGTCGGCCCGAAAGGGCGAAACAACGGAGACGGCGATATGAGAGGAAGCAACATGCGCGGAAGGCTGTGGGCCGCGGTCCTGCTGGCGTTCCTGGTTCTTTCTGCCGCGGGAGCCCAGTCGTTCCCAAAGCCCACCGCGGAGATACGTAGATTCCAGGTGGAGTCGATCACCCTGAGGGACGTGACCTTCCTGTTTGAGCTGGCGGTCAAGAATCCCTATCCCCTGGGGCTCTCCTTTTCGGGGATGACCCTGGACTTCTCCGTGGAGGGATCCAAGGTGTTTTCCGCGGCGAGCAAGGGCGGGTTCAAGGTAGCCGCGAAGAAGGAGAAGTCGAATACCTTCACCGTCACGCTGGAGTACGACGCCATTATCAAGCTGGTCAAGAACTACGCAACCAAGGAATGGCTCGATACGGTCATCGACGGGGTCCTCGTGATTCCCCTTCCCAAGCTGCCCGGACTTCCCAAGAACGTAAAATTTTCCTATAAGCTGGAGAAAAAGATACCGGCCATAAAGCCAAAAGTCGCGATCGTGGGCTTTACCGTTAAGCCGCCCACGGCTGCCCAGATAGCCCAGGCCGCGGTCAAGGCCGGGAAGAAGACGGATCCCGCCAAGGCGCAGAGGGTCTTCGCGGACGTATTGGCCGGGAAGAAGCCCTCGGAGCCCGTCATAGATCCCGCGGAGCTGGACGTACCGCTCTCCGTGAGCTTCACGATAGAGATCCGGAACGAGGCCAAGGGCAAGCTGTCCTTCGACCGGCTCGGGTACGAACTCTACGTGAACGGGGAGCGCCTGGTCGTGGGGGAAAGCTCCAACGTGGTGCGGGAGGAAGCGCGAACCCTGATCACGGTGACGAACACCTTCAGCTCCAAGCGGCTGTCCAAGGGGGTGCGGGCCGTCTTCTCCGACCGAAAGGGCTCTTTCGCCGTGAAGGGCAAGGCGGCCGTCAAGCTGCCGGACGAGATACGGAAGGAGCCGATACCCCTAGGCTTCGACGAGTCGGGGAGCTTCTTCCTGAAGTAGGGAAGGCCTACCGCGGAACGGCTTGTACGGGGCTTCCGAACGGTAAGGTCGTTTCCCGGAAGCCCCGGTCCGCCTAGGACAGCTTGAACAGGGTCCGTAGGGCCGCGAGGTTCCGTTCGTTCGCCGGACGGGACCCCTCCGGGGTGTAGAGGTACTCGATTCCCTCGGCGTGGACCTTGGACACACGGTGCCGTACGAGCTTCATGGTGGAGTTGATGGTCCCGTCCTTGTCGGAGAATCCCTCGGGGACGATGAGGAAGGTAGTCGGAAT
>CAYTYG010000063.1:0-12510 GCA_964441515.1 uncultured Treponema sp. | reverse complement strand
GATACTGAACCTCCGGGTGGCCGTGAGCGGCGCCCTCTTCAGCGCCTACAAGTCCGACGGCGTCATCGTCGCCACCCCGACGGGCTCCACCGCCTACTCCCTGGCCGCGGGAGGGCCCATCCTGGAGCCCGACCTGGACGCCCTCGTGTTCAACCCCATCTGCCCCTTCGCCCTCTCGAACCGGCCCCTGGTTCTCCCCGGAAGCGAGGAGATCGAGGTGAACGTTCTGGAGCGCCAGAGGAGTTCCCTCATCCTGACCGTGGACGGTCAGGATTTCTTCGAGCTCCAGCCGGGAGACCGCATCCTATTCCGACGCTCCCGGGAAAAAGCCCTCATCTGGTGCGCCGGGAGGGCCTCCTTCTACGACGTCCTTAGGCACAAGCTGAACTGGTCCGGGGGGCCCGATGCTTGAGGAGCTCACGATACGGGATTTCGCCCTCATCGACCGGATGAGCGTGCGCTTCGGCTCCGGGCTGAACCTGCTCACCGGGGAGACCGGCGCGGGCAAGTCCATCCTGATCGGCGCCCTGGGCTTCCTGCTGGGAGCCAAGGCGGACACGGGAATCCTGCGAACCGGGGCGGAGGAAACCCTCGTCTCCGGGACCCTGGACATCTCCGGGAGCCCGGCCGCCCGTGCGTGGCTCTCCGAGCACGGGATGGAGGCCGAGGACGGGACGGTCGTTATCCGGCGGTCCCTTAAGAATACGGGACGGGGGGCGGTCTATATCCAGAACATGCCCGCCGTACGGCAGGATCTGGCGGATTTTACGGCCCTCCTGGTGGACGTCCACGGCCAGCACGAGCACCAGTCCCTCTTGAAGAACGACAACCAGCGGGATATTTTGGACCGATTTGCCCGGATTGAGGACGAGGTTGCCGCTTTCCGGGCGCTCTTCGCGACTCTATCCGCCAAGAGGAAGGATCTGGAGAGGATGGCGGCCTCCGAACGGGAGCGCGTCCGGGAAGCGGAGCTCCTGGCCTTCGCGGTGGACGAGATAGCGAAGGCGAAGATACGGCCCGGGGAGGACACGGAGCTCGCGGAGGAGGAGAAGCTCCTATCCCAGTACGAGAAGCTCTGTTCCGCCGTCGAAGGGGCGCGGGACCTCCTGTCCGACCCCTCGTCCGGGGCCCTTCCGGCTCTCCGGAAGGCGCGGTCGCTCCTGGAAACCGCCCGGGGCATCGATGCGAGGCTTGCGGACACGGCCCGCCGGGTGGACGACGGGTACTATGAGCTGGAGGACGTCGCGGAATCCCTCCGTCAATCCATGGACTCCGTCCATTTCAGCCCGGACCGCCTGGAGGCCGTGGAATCCCGGTTGGCCGAGCTCCAGAAGCTCAAAAAGAAGTACGGCGACACGCTGGAGGAGATCGCCGCGTACGGCGCGGACGGAGCCGCCCGGCTGGAGCGCCTTGCGAACTGGGAAGAGGACCGGGCCGCGCTGGAAGCGGAGATCGGGCGCCTGGAGCGGGAGGTCTACGACCGAGCCCTTGCCGTCTCCGAAAAGCGGAAGTCCGCGGGCGCGGAGCTGGAGAAGCGCATCGCCGCCATCCTTTCCACCCTGGGAATGCCGAACGCCCGGTTTGCAATACGCCTCGCGCGCAAGGAGCCGGACGGGGGCAAACCGGTCGTCGGCCCGAACGGGGTGGACGAGATCGACTTTCTTATCTCCCCGAACCGGGGGGAACCCCTGCGGGAGCTTTCCCGCATCGCCTCGGGCGGCGAGATGAGCCGCGTCATGCTGGCCGTAAAGACGGCGCTGGCGGACACGGATACGATCGGCACCCTCATCTTCGACGAGATCGACGTAGGCATCGGCGGGGAGGTGGCCCTTTCGGTCGGAGAGCACCTGCACGCCCTCGCGGCGAGAAAACAAGTCCTTTGCATTACGCATCTTGCGTCCATCGCGGTTCGTGCCGATACTCACTACAGGGTGGAGAAGTCCGTACAGGGGGACAGGACGGTCGCCCGCATCGCGGTTCTTTCGGGGGAAGACACGGCCCGGGAGATAGCGCGCATGCTGGCCGGGGATTCCAAGACCGAAGTGTCCTACGCCCATGCCGTGGAACTCTTGAAGCGCTACGGGAATTGGCGGTAAGGCGATGTCCAAGATAACTCAAGAACAGCGAAACCTCTATTTCGAGAAGGTAAAGGAATACAAGAAACTCATCGACGCAAAGCTCTCCAAGGAGAAGACCCTCCAGGACCTGATCGTCCAGGACGACGCCGGGGTCTCCTACAAGCGGATAGCGGCCGCCGAGGAAGCCATTAACGTGGCTTCCCACTATATCCTGATCAATTCCATCTCGGTTTCCCTCCTGGGCATCAAGAACGAGGATTATCTGGCGGAAGCCCGGAAGGCCATCGCCCGGGCCCTCAAGCACCTCGAGGATACGGTCACCAGCTATATCGACGCGCCCTTTACGGATTACGAAAAGAACTTGGAAGCCATCTCCGACTTGTCGCCCCAGGCCCGCTACCAGCTTCTCATGAAGTTCGGCTTCGCGATCAAGGAGCTGGAGGATTCCTACGGGGCCAATTCCCGGTGGAAATGGGCCTTCATTGAACTCTGGGGAAAATACTCCACGGTGGTCAAAAACCTACTGGACCTCAAGAACCTTCCGGCCAACCTGGATTTCGAGTCCCCGAACCGGGAGACGACATCCAACCATCTGAACCTGGTCAAACGCCTCTTCCGGGATTCCGCGGACAAGTACCGGGAGAAATACGAGATCTATTCCAACAAGACCGAGGATTTCCGCATCGCGATCCTGTTCCTGAACGCGATACGACGGGTCCACGCGGTCCTGGGCGACCGGGACGAGGTCGAGGAACTCAAGAAGAAGATCGACATCTGGACGGCCAAGCTCGAAGGGGACATCAAGAAAAAGGAAGCCCCCAAGCACTGAAGCCGACCGCCTTCAGATACTCTCCGCCAGGTCGTGCAGGGCGTCCTGGGGAAAAAGCTCCCCCAGAGTCGTGCGCACCCCGATCGATTCGCCGTTACCATAGACCACCGGCATTTCGGGGGGCGCGAACTCGCTCAGGACCTGACGGCAGGCCCCGCAGGGGCTGACCGGGGAGTCGGTGTCCGGGGTATGGACGGCCAGGGCGGAGAAAGCCCTCTTTCCCGCGGAAGCGGCGGCCACGAGGGCGCTCCGTTCCGCGCAGATCGTGAGCCCGAAGGATCGGTTCTCGATGTTCGCCCCTACGAAGACGGACCCGTCCGTGCAGAGGAGGGCGGCGCCCACCCGGAATTTCGAGTAGGGCGAATAGGAATTTCCGGCGGCCTGCCGGGCCTTCCCGTACAGCGCTTCCAGGTTCATGGGCCATCCTTCCGACGGAATCGACTCCGGATCGAGTTGACAACGGGAGCTTATACTATATACCATAAAAACAGTCCTGGAAAGACAATCCGGGACCTTCCGCAAGTCCGGCGGCTTGTCGGAAATCCCGGGCCAGGATTGGATGACGATAGATGAGAGAAGTCGAAGAGCGTCCCGGCGGGTTGGTTTACGTATTCGTGGCTCTTGCCTTTATCGTCTATTTTTTCGCGGCCGCCTTCCCCCTGCGCAAAGAGATCTCCCTGCGCCCCGCGTGGGCCAGGGATGTTTCGCGGGATGCCGCTCCCGCAGCCCCTGTAGGCGATTCCCCCGCCGGCCGCCTCCTGGCTTTTAGCCTTGGAGGGAGGTACGGCTCCGTCTCCCGGGACGGGGAGGTGCTTTTTTCCCGGGGGGCGCCCTTCGACGTAGCGGTCTCCGATTCCCTGATCGTACCCTACGCGCGCGATTCCGCCGAATTAACCGCCCTGGGACCGGACGGTAGCCCCCGGTTCCGTATATCGGCGGAGGGCTGGCCCTTCTTCCGGTCCGGTCGCCTCTTCGTAGTCTCCCCGGAGATGAACTCCATATCCGAGTATTCCCAGGAGGGGCAGGCGCTATGGTCCTACGACTTTCCCTTCTCCGTCACGGAGTTTGCCGCCTCCCCGTCCCTTGCCGTGGCCGGGCTGCTGGACGGGACCCTGGAGTTCCTGGACGCCCGGGGGGATTCGGTCCTGAGCTTCTCCCCCGGCGGAAGCCGCATCGAGGTAATCCTGGGAACGGCCCTGTCGCCGGACCAGGAGGCCGTGGCGGCCGTCTGCGGGGCGGACCGCCAGAGGTTTGTCCTTCTTTCGAAGAAAGGCGGCACTTTCCGGGTGCGGCGCCATAGATACCTGGAAAGCGACTACCGCGAACCCGTAAGCGTGCGTTTCACCCGGGACGGACGGTATGTGCTCTACCGTCAGCCGGAGGGCGTCCAGGTCTTCGACCGCGAGGGCGGCACGGAGAGCATCCTGCCCGTTCGGGCGCAGAGCTTCGAGGTGGAGTCGGATCCCCCGCGGGGCCTGGAATTCCTTTTTGCCCGACAGAGCCGCTCCTGGACGGTGGCCTGTTTCCAGCCGCCGGATCGGATGATTTTTTCCTACATCCTGCCGGGAGGCGCCTTCTGGTCCCGGTTCGCGGATGGGAGCCTATACCTGGGAACCGGGAATACGATAGGCCGGATCGATATCGCGGAGGAATGACGTGAGAAGAACGCGGCGAAGGATCGGAACCGTCCTCCTGGCCTCTGTCCTGGCTTCCGCGGCGGCCCTGGAGTGGCCTCTGGCCGGCGGATTCCCCTCGGTCCCCTTCGGAAGCCACCATGCCGGGAGGTTCGTAACCTGCGTCTCCATGTCCCCCGCGGGCGCCCCCGTCGTCGCGGCAGCGTCGGGAGAGGTCGTCTTTCAGTACGACGGGGACAAGCTTCCCTCCGGTTTCCCCTGCACCCTGGGCGGATTCGTGGCCCTTCACCATCCCGACGGCCTATTGAGCGTCTACAGTCGGCTGGAGCGCGGGAGCCTGCCGCAATACCTGCGGAACGTCGCGGCCGGGGACGTCCTGGGGCGCGCGGGGACCTCGGGATTCTACTCTTCGAAGGAGCTCTCCTTCGCCCTCTACGACCGGGTGAAGCGCCAGTACCTCAATCCGCAGGTCCTGCTGCCGCCCGTTCGGGACGACAAGGCTCCCCTCGTCCGGCAGGTCCATCTCGCCTCCGGGGCGCGTTCGATTCCCCTCGGGGAGGCGAGGGCCCTTCGCCAGGGGACGTACGAGGTGATCGCGGACATCCAGGACGCCTCGGCGTCGGCGGACCCGAGGCCGAGGGCCTGTTATTCGGTGCGGCTTCTGATAGACGGGACGGAGCGAGCCCGATACGTATACGACTCGGCCCGCGCGGAAGGCGGCCGGCTGGTTTTTTTCGGGGCCGCAAAGTTGGACGCCGCCTCGTTTTTCCTGCCGGACGGCAGGGTCCGGCTGGGGAGCTTCCTTTTCTCCCGGGGGCGGTCCACGATAGTCCTCGCGGTCTCGGATTATGCGGGAAACGAGCGGGAAGCCGCGTATGCCGTCTCGATCGAGTGACGGGACCGAGATCGGGATGCCGGGCCGGGGAGGACCGATGAAGGAGTACGGAGATCTGGCGGACAGGCTTCGGGAGGTTCAAGGACGCGTCGGGAGGGCCGCGGAAAGGGCCGGGCGTTCTCCCGGGGACGTGGGCATCCTGGCGGTGACCAAGTTCCATCCCGTGGAAGCCCTCGAGGCCGCGTACCGGGCGGGGATGCGGCTTTTCGGGGAAAACAGGGTCCAGGAGGCCGAGGGCAAGTATCCGGCCTTCCTGGCCTCCCACCCGGAAGCAGCGGTGCACATGATCGGACATCTCCAGGGGAACAAGGTGAAGCGCGCCCTGGAGGTGTTTTCCTGCGTCCAGTCCGTGGATTCGACGGAACTCCTCGCGGAGCTGGAAAAGCGCGCCGGGGCGGCCGGCCGCGCCCTGGACATCCTGCTGGAGCTTCGCACCGGCGAGGACTCCAAGAGCGGATTCCCGGGCCGGGAAGAGGTCCTGGAAGCCTGTTCCCTACTTGCCGGCATGGGAAGCCTCCGGCTGCGGGGCCTCATGACGATGGCGCCCTACACGAGCGACCTCGCGGCCGTCCGGGCCTCCTTCCGTTCATTGCGCTCGCTCTTCGAGGAAATTGCCGCCTCCCGGGCCTTCCCGGGATTCGAGATTCTCTCCATGGGGATGTCGGAGGATTACGAGATCGCCGTGGAGGAGGGGGCAACCCTTCTAAGGCTCGGCACGGCTCTCTTCGGCCGGAGGGAGGAGGTATGAAACTGGCGGTTCTGGCGCTGGCGGCCGTCCTCGCCGCGGGCGGCGCCGGGAGGGCCTGGGCGCAGTCGGCGGAAGCGGATGCCGCGGGAAAGGAAACGGCGGCGGCCCCGGAAGCCCTCCCGGAAATTTTCGTCGAGGAGGCGAAATCCCCGTTTCTAAAAGGGCTTCGCAGGTTCGAGATCGTCACCTTCGGGGCTTTCCCGATCATGCTCTTCTACACGAATATAGGCTTTGACCTCTCCCGGTATATCCGATCCGGGTACGATTCGTACTATGCCCCCTGGCCGGTCAAGAACGAGTATTCGTACAAGCCCTCGGAGTCGGAGATCCTGGTTTCCATCGGTACGGCGGCGCTCCTGTCGATCGGGGTGGGCGCCCTGGACGCCATCCTACGGTCCGCCAGGGCCCGGAAAGCCCGCCGCGCCCCTCCCGCGAGAGTTGACAGCCCTTAATCGTCATACTAGTATGAAAAACGTGAAAAAAACGAGCCGGAAAACCCTGATCGTATATGAGGACGGCGCGGCGGACCTGGAAGGGGCCGCCCGTTCCATGTTCCGGGAGGCCGAGAAGGCCGGTATGCCCGTGCGGATGAGCTCCGCCTCCGCCGTGAAGACCGCGGAGGTCCTTCTTGCCGATTTCTTCGTTTTCGGCGCGAAGGATTCCGATGTCGGCGCGTATTCCGAACTCAAGCGGATGTTCCGGGGCTTGAACCTGGCGGGCCGGAAAGCCGCCTTTTTCCATGCAAAAGGTTCCCGGGGAGTGGACGCACTGAAGTCCTCTCTCAAGGATACGGAAATCTCCCTTTCCGCGAAGGACCTCGATCTGGGCTCCGATTCCGCGGACGTCGCCGGGTGGATGAAATCGGCGATGGACTTTTAAGTATCCCGAGGAAAACGATGGCGCAGGGCTTCAACCTCGACGACGCGATCCGGAAGGTCCCCGATTTCCCCCACAAGGGGATACTTTTCTACGACATCACAAGCATACTCATGAATCCCGCCGCGTACCGGTACTGCCTGGACGCCATGGTCAAGCGCTACAAGGGCGAGCGGATCGACGCCGTTGCCGCGATCGAGTCCCGGGGCTTCCTTTTCGCGGCTCCCTTCGCCGAGCGCATGGGTATTCCCCTGATCCTGGTGAGAAAAAAGGGCAAGCTCCCCGGCAGGACCGTGTCCAAATCCTATGCCCTGGAATACGGCCAGGCGGAAATCGAGATGCACGTGGACGACATCCCCAAGGGCGGCCGCGTTCTCATCGTGGACGACCTGGTGGCTACCGGCGGGACTCTGCGGGCCGCAGCCGACCTGCTGGAGGAATCCGGCGCGGTTCCGGTCGGAGTGTTCTGCGTCATCGGCCTTCCTTTCCTTCGATATGACGAGGCCCTTAAGGGGCTGCCCATCGACACACTGATCGAGTACTTCGGGGAATAGTCCGACGGCGGACCGCGGTTCCCTGTTAACGTATACCGTCCCACCTGGGGACGTCGCGGTTTGAATTCCGACCATCAACGAGGAGGGGATATGGTCAGCGCCCTTAAACGCGACCCGGCATGGAAGGGAAGAAGGGGCCCCGTGGTCCTGGTCGTCATGGACGGCGTGGGATACGGAATTCATACGGAGGGGGACGCGGTCGCCGGGGCTCTCCTGCCCCATTTCCGCGCCCTGGAGGCTTCCTGTCCGCGTACGCGCCTCAAGGCCCATGGTACGGCCGTGGGGCTGCCCAGCGACGACGATATGGGCAACTCCGAGGTGGGGCACAACGCCATCGGCTGCGGCCGCGTTTTTTCCCAGGGGGCCAAGCTCGTCTCCGCCTCCATCGAGTCCGGGGCCCTCTTCCGGGGCGCAGCCTGGAACCGTCTGACCGGGGGCGTGAAGTCCTCCGGCGGCAAGCTGCATTTCATCGGCCTTTTTTCCGACGGCAACGTCCATTCCCATCTGGACCACCTCAAGGCCATGATCCGACAGGCTTCCCAGGAGGGAATAAAGGCCGTCCGGGTCCATACGCTCTTCGACGGACGGGACGTGGGAGAACAGAGCGCCCTGGAGTACCTGGATCCCTTCGAGGAGTTCCTGGCTTCCTTCCGCGAGCGCGGCCTGGATTACAGCGTGGCCTCCGGGGGCGGGCGCATGTACATCACCATGGACCGGTACGGCGCGGATTGGGCCATGGTGAAGCGGGGCTGGGACGCCCATGTTTTGGGCGTGGGCCGGCCCTTCCCGAGCGCCCGGGAGGCCGTCCTGGCCTACCGCGCGGAGAAGCCCTCCGTCATCGACCAGGACCTCCGGGAGTTCGTGGTGACGGAAAACGGCAAGCCCGTCGGAACCGTCGAGGACGGGGATTCGGTCATCTACTTCAACTTCCGGGGCGATCGGGCCATGGAGATCACGGCCGCCTTTGAAAACGACGACTTCGACAAGTTCGATCGGGTACGCAGGCCCAAGGTGCAGTACGCGGGCATGATGGAGTACGACGGGGACCTGCACGTCCCGGCCCAGTACCTCGTGGAGCCTCCTTCCATCGACCGCACCCTGGGCGAGTACCTGGCGGCCACCGGCGTCCGCCAGCTGGCCATATCGGAGACCCAGAAGTTCGGCCACGTGACCTATTTCTTCAACGGTAACCGCACCGGAAAGTTCGACGAAAAGCTGGAGGATTATGTAGAGGTTCCCAGCGACCGGGTGCCCTTCGAGCAGAGGCCCTGGATGCAGTGCGCGGAGATCACGGACCGGCTCCTCGAGGAGATCCCCTCCGGCAAGTACGGATTCATCCGCGTGAACTTCCCCAACGGGGACATGGTCGGGCACACGGGGGTCTATGCCGCCGTCGTGTGCTCCCTGGAGGCCATGGACCTCCAGATCGGGCGGCTGCGGGCAGCGGTGGAGAAGTCGGGGGGCATCCTCATCCTGACCGCGGACCACGGCAACTCCGACGACATGTACGAGCACGACAAGAAAACCGGGGACGTGTCCCGCAAGCCCGACGGAACGCCCAAGGCCAAGACCAGCCATTCCCTGAATCCCGTGCCCTGCGTCCTTTTCGATCCCGAGTACAAGGGGGAGTACGAGACGGAGCTTGTCCCCGGGCTGGGGATCAGCTCCCTGGCGGCCACCTGCGCCCGGCTCCTCGGGTACGTCCCACCGGAGGACTACGATCCGGCCGTGGTGCGGATGCGGGGTTGACCCGTGATCGAGGTCGAGCTCAAGGCCCGCATCGAGGACGCCCGGGCCGTGGAGAGCCGGGTCGCTTCCTTCGCCCGTTTTTTGCGGAGGGTGGACAAGCGGGACTCCTACTGGCACGGACCCGACTGGCAAGCTAAGCGGGGCACCCGTGGCTTCCGGGTGCGCTCCGAGGGGAACCTCTACGTCGTCACCTTCAAGTCGAAGACGATCGAGGGCGGCGTGGAGGTCAACCGGGAGCGGGAATTCGAGATATCCGATCCCGACGCATTCCAGGAGTTCATACTCCGGGTGGGCTGCGAGCCGTACTACCGCAAACGGAAGACGGGCGCGGCCTACGAGTACGAGGGCACGACCCTGGAGGTGCTCGAGATCGAGGGCCTGGGCGCCTTCCTGGAGGTGGAGCGCCTCGTGAATCTCGGGAGCCCCGAAGAGATCGATGCCGCCCGGGGCGCGGTCCGAGCCGCCCTGGCTCTTGCGGGGGTCCCCGAGTCCGCCGTGGAGCCCCGAACCTACTCGGAGATGATTGTGGGGGACGGCGGGAAGACTTGACGGGCGCGACCGGCGCACTCGGATGTATAATCCGGGTATGACCGGACCGGAAGAACGGGAGGAGCCTCGTTCCGTTCTCGTATCGCCCCGGGGGGTCCTGGCCGGGATGATCCGGGTAAGGTATTCCGGCAGGCCGCTCCGGATCGATTTCCGCGCGGACCAGAGTCTTGCCCACATCGCGGAAAGCCTCGGCGTCCCCCGATTGGAGGTAGGCGCCGCCCTGGTCGACGGAGAGGACTGGGACCTCCGGCTGCCCCCTCCGGACGGCTCTCTTGTGGAGCTTCTGCCCCTCCGAGAGCCCCTGGAGCCGTCCGGGGAGCTTCGTTTTCTACTGGACGCGCATCTGGGACGGCTCGCCCGGCATCTGCGGCTGCTGGGCTTCGACGTGGCCTGGAAAAACGGCTACGAGGGGCTCGAGATCCTGCGGCTCGCGGCCTTTGATGACCGGACGGTACTAACCCGGAACCGCTCCCTCCTTTTTCGCAGGGAATTTCGGGGCGATCCCCGCAAGGGCATGCTGGTCCGTTCCAGAACCCCCTGGGAACAGCTTGTCGATGTCTGCCGCAGATTCGGGCTGGCTTCGCGGCTGCGCCCCTTCCGGCTTTGCTCGTCCTGCGGTTCGGCCTTGATCCCCGTTCGCAAGGAGGATC
This sequence comes from uncultured Treponema sp., assembly GCA_964441515.1. GTDB lineage: Bacteria > Spirochaetota > Spirochaetia > Treponematales > UBA12059 > JAAYUR01. The sequence goes on along the minus strand of CAYTYG010000063.1, from coordinate 1,948 downwards.
TGCGCGCCACTATCCCCCGGATAGTGGCGGAGCGCTACGACGAGTTTTTCACCTGCCCTTCCTGCGGGAAAGTTTTTTGGAAGGGCGACCATTTCCGCAATCTCGGCCCCTTCCTGGAGCGATTGGGGAGGGATCTCGGAGAGTGAGGAGGGGCCGGGCCTCCGCCTCGACGCCTCTCGCCGACATCCTGTCGGCTCGTCCGCGTCTGGGCGCTGAGGGATTTGGCTTCCGGTCGCGTGCGTCGTGCACGCTCCCTCCAGCCCGCCTCGTTCGCTGACGCGCACATCCTGTGCGCTTTTCGCGCCATTCGGCGCGCGCTCACTCGGTTCAAATCCCTCAGGCCCCTAAAAAATATGAAACCCGACGGCCGTAGGCCGATCGGGTTTCGTCTGGGCGCTGAGGGATTTGAACCCCCGACATCCTGGGTGTAAACCAGGCGCTCTGACCAGCTGAGCCAAGCGCCCGCAAGGGCGGACATTAGCACGGGGGGGGGGCTTCGTCAAGATGCCGGTCTCCGGCAGGCCGTTTCATCCCCCGTCCCGGAACTGCTTCGGGGAGCGTCGGGTGAAATGGCGGAACTGGCGCGAGAAATAATTGCTGTCCGAATAGCCCACCAGGGCCGCGATCTGCGTCACGGTCTTGTCGGTATCCCGAAGGAGTTCGCGGGCTTTTTCCACGCGCAGCCGGTTGAGGTAGACAAGGGGTGCGCATCCCGCGATTTTGCGGAAGATCCGGTGGAAATTGCGGACGCAGGTGCCCGCCTCATTCGCCATGTCCCGGACGGAGACGTCCGTCGCAGGTTCCCGCTCCAGGAAGCGGATCATCCGCCGGACCCGTTCCAGGGTCGACTCGACTTCGTCGTCCCGCTCCGAGGCTTTTCTCGTCAGCAAGCACCATAGCTGCATGAAAAGCGCCTTGGCCATGAAGGCGTAGCCTTCCTTCCTCCGGAAAAGCTCCTGGTCCATACGGTTGATCACGTCGACGACCTCGCGGGTCCCGAAAACGGAAAGGCGAAAGGATTGCGCGGACCCGCCGGGGAAACCGCGCTCGGAAAAAGAGTCGGGCCCCGACGGCCAGTCCGCGGAATCGAACAGCGCGTCGGCGTCGAACAAGATGTTGATGTAGTCAAGATTCTCCGGATCGACATACTCGTGGGAGGAGCCCCTGGGGACGAGAAAGACGTCCCCGGGCCGCAGGTCGCGCTCCAGGCCGTCCTGGATATGGCGGCCCCTCCCTGCGCAGACCACCACCAGCTCGTGGAAGTCGTGTCCGTGCGGGGGGAAGGGAGGGCTCGACTCCACGTGGACGACCCGCAGAGGGATGTCGTACCCCGCGAAGAAAGCCCCCCCGGAATAGAAGGGAGCGGGCGGAACCTCCATCCTCATGTCCCGATTATCCTATACATTGTCCCGGGGGACAAGGCGCGGCCGGCTCCGGGAGCGATACCCTGTTACCCATGGCCGATCCCAAGAGCGCCGGGCGGGAGAGGACGCTCTCCTTCATAGTCCGGTCGCACTTCATCCATAACCTCCTCAACGCCCTGGTGGCGTTGAACCTGCGGGGGGATCGCGCGCGCCTGGGGGAGGCGTTCTTCCGACTGGGAGGCTTGTTCCGTTACGTCGGGCAGGAGGGCGATTCCGTCCGGCTCTCCGAGGAGCTCCGGTTCGTGGAGGATTACCTTGCGCTCCAGGGTATACGGTTCGAGGAGCGCCTGTCCTACAGGATCCTAGCGGACGCCGCGGCGGAGACGACCATCGTTCCCCGCTTCAGCCTCTTTCCCGAGGTCCAGGCCGTCCTGGAGCGCAGCCTGGAATCCGATGCGGCGTCCTGGGAAATCCTGGTGGATTGCCGGACGGGTTCCCCCTCTCCCCGCGACCTCGGGGTACGGGCACTCCGGAAGCGGGCGCTTCGTCGCTGTGGTTCACGATAATCCAGCGACACCGGGACG